>CAZYRH010000017.1:1954-12031 GCA_964650395.1 uncultured Ignavibacteriales bacterium | reverse complement strand
TTCACCGCGCGACAGATCATAGCGACCTATTTGAAAGTAAACATAACACAGATTCATCCACATTTCCAAGTCATGGCTCGAGTCAAATACCGCTCTTCGTGCGAGGTTTGTAGCACGCCTGATGTCTATCTTTTCATTGGCCAGAATCCTGGAAAAGTAAAAGTTATTCGTTACATTAAACTGTGCCTTAACGATATTCTTTTCAAAAATGTCAAAAGCCTCCTGGCGTTGCCCAAGCCCATACAAGGCGCGTGCTTTTTGAACTGAGGCATCGATATAATCTTGATCAATGGACTGCGCTCTCTCAGCAAGGTTCAGCGCCTGGGCATAATTAGCCTGATCCAACTCAAATTCAGCCGCCAGCGTTAGGGCGTCAGCATTGTCGGAGCTAATCTGCTGCAGCATCCGGAAGAGTCTCGATTTTTCCTGCTGCTTATCCTTTTTATCAAGGAGAGATGTTACCTCTTTAAACCTTGTAAGGTCGCCTTTGACATTAACAAAGCTGTGTTCGAACAATTCAACTCCTTTTCGGACAGCATTATTTTCAATCAGGCAAACCGCTTTCAGCAAAGAGAGTTCTGGATACTGCTGTTCAAAGTAAGGGTAAGAGCTAAACAACTGTAGAGCTTCCCTTGGTTTTTTCAGCCGTCGGTACATGTTTACCTCATTTTCAAACGCTTGTCGGTGCCATTTGTCGTACTTAAGGGCCAACTGATAGAGCTGATCAGCTTTTTGATATCTCCTTATAAAGCTGTCAGCATAAACATCAGCCATTCCGGTCAACCAGTCAGGTTGAGTGCTATGGAACTCTGACAGCAAGGCCATCTTTTCTTCGAATGGTTTGATTTGACCAGTTCGGTACAGGATGTAAGCATACTTGAGTTTGATTTCTTTGCGGTTGGCAAATGACCCGGCGACAGCATCGAGCTTGGGAAGAGCAGACAGATCGTCGAAATAGTGGGCATACATTGCCGCTAGTAAGTATTTCATAATATCCTGGAATTCAGGATCATAGTTGTTGGTTTGCATCGTTTGAACAACAGCGCCAACGTTCTGAATGCCAGAAAGCATATCACTAGTCCTCCCTCTGATCATCATATCGTAGACATAGGCAGTAATACTGTGGGAGCCGGTTCCCAAAAAAGCATCGCAAGCATGCCTGGCGTGTGTTTCATCGCCAGTGGCTAGATGGTAAAACATTTCTACACCGGTAGCGACCTGTTCCGAGGCACCTTCTTTCTTGAGCTTGCGGATGACCTGTCTGGCGTCAAAGAAGTAATTATAACTCAAGGCACGGTAGAAATGCTCCATCGACAGATTGAAATCGCCTGCTCCCGACTCAAGTGAAGCTCGCCCCATAGATATGGCGGAATCAACCAGACCCGCCGCCTCATAATAAGCCGCCGCAGCCGAGTAGTATTCAGGCGACTTGTGGTGCTCTGATATGGCTGCTCCGAAAGCAGCTTGGGCAGAATCAGGCTTGTGCTCAAGGGCGTAGGCTCTGGCAATAGCCATACGTCCCACGGCCGGGTCAACACCCAGCTCGATTGCTTTGTCCAGCTCCCGCCTCGCCCGAGAGTACTGTTTGATGTTTATGAGAGCCTTGGCAAAAGTAAGCCTGGCCGCGGTGTCATTAGGAAGCAACCGGGAATACTCCGCAGCAGCCGTCGCAGCATCATCCCACTTCTTCAGATGGGTGAATATCCTCCAAACGCCGGCAAAAGCTGGGGCAAAAGAGGGCTTGGAATTGGTTATGGAGATGTACACATGGAGGGCATCATAATACTTAAGCTGCCTTTCAAACACGAGGCCAGATCCAAAGAAGCTCAGCGCCGTGGTTGGATCAATCTCACCAATCTTTTTAAACGTGGCCAGAGCACCCTCAAAATTGTACTGCTCAATCTGGTTCAACCCGTTTTGGTACAAGCTGAATATTTTTTCCTGTGGTGATTTGCTACAGCCGAATGCTATGACTGTCAACAGGCTTACAAGCAAAAATTTTTTCATACCGTTTACCTCAAAATATTGCGTAAAAAGGTGTTAACGAGGTTTGCAATTTATACACTGTTGAGTGAGAAATCCATGAGTTTTTGGGCTATGAAGGGAGAAGAAATCCGAAAACTGCAGCAAAATTCGTGCTACTATAACAAAATGTGCTGGATTAAATACCGTTTTAGATTATATTTACTATATGTCTGTACTTGAGTCCCAACAGCTATGCAAATACTACCGGAAAAGAGCTGTTGTCGATGAGGTCTCGATAATAATAAAGCCGGCAGAAGTTGTTGGTTTGCTGGGGCCCAATGGTGCCGGCAAGACCACCACATTCTACATGATTATCGGTTTTATACGGCCGGATGGGGGAAAGGTGTTTCTTGACGGGAGGAATATCGGTGGGCTGGCCATGTACAAACGAGCCGCACTGGGGATTGGCTATTTGTCCCAAGAGGCCTCGGTCTTCAGGAAGATGACGGTTGAGGAAAACATTTTGTCGATTCTGCAGTTTCGCAAGATGAGTCGAACTCAGCGTCAGGAAAGATTAGAAGAGTTGTTGAATGAGCTTGATATTGCCCACCTTCGCAAGAGTAAGGCGTATACTCTGTCGGGAGGTGAGCGGCGGCGCGTGGAAATCACCCGGGCTCTGGTCAACGACCCTAAGTTCATATTGTTGGATGAACCGTTCGCCGGAATTGATCCTATAGCAGTGGAGGATATCCAGAAGATCATCGGACGGCTGGTCCAGCGGGGGTTAGGGGTGTTAATCACCGATCACAACGTAAGGGAAACCCTGTCTATTTGTGACCGGGCCTACATAATGTGTGAGGGGAAGATTCTAAAATCAGGAACCGCAGAGTTTTTGGCCAACGATCCGGAAGCAAGAAAGATTTACTTGGGAGAGAAGTTCCGGCTTAATTGAAAGTTCCATGGTTGGTGTTTAATATGTGAACGAAGTTGTTGAATGACTTGAACCAAAAAGTTATCGTTCCGATAAAATAGTCAGAAGGACCGGGACTTTTACTTGGCTGATAAAATGTATGAAACAGCAGGTTAAGCCATGAAACTTGGGCTTCAGTTGCGACTTCAGCAGACTCTGGCTCCGCAGTTGATTCAGTCGCTGAAGATGCTGCAGATGCCGGTGTTGAAGCTGGAGCAGACCATCCGACAGGAACTGTCTACAAATCCACTTCTGGAAGAGGTTGATGAGCTGGAATCCGATCAGGAGCTCTCCGATGAGGAACAGGAATCCGAAATCGATCTGGCGGAGACAAAACAAGAAGAAGATTCAGACGAAAGTTTTGACTGGGATGAATACCTTTTTGACGATGAGGAAGGGTACAAGGTTCGTGAGCCACGGGAAGCTAAAGACGATTCGTTCGAAGGGGCAGGATCACAAACGACTAATCTGTACGCCCATCTCAACCAACAGCTCTCATTTTTGAAACTGTCCCCCGAAGAGCACCTTATCGGCGAGTACATTATCGGCAATATCTCTCCTAACGGATACTTATGCATAAGTGTACCCGAGATGGTCACTGAACTTTCGGTTGAAAGCTCCAAGATTGAAAAGGTCTTAAAAATGATTCAGCACTTTGACCCAACCGGTGTCGGAGCGCAGGACCTCCGTGAGGCCCTGCTGATCCAACTCACCGAGAAAGGGTTGGAAGACTCCTTGGCCTATCGGGTTGTGGATGAACATATCAACGAGTTGGATCGCAAGTCAATTCTTCAAATTTCCAAGTTAATGGGGATCTCTGTCGAGAAAGCGCAGCAAGCCATGAATGTCATCAAGGGGTTGTCCCCGAGCCCGGCCTATGGACGGTTTCAGGCTCCCGCTCAGCCGGTTGTCCCGGACTTGATGATCGAGCGATTCGGAGATGAGTATGTTGTGTTTCACAACGACAGGTATGTTCCCCGCCTGCGAATAAACTCAAGCTACAAGAACCTAATAAAACGGGGTAATACCTCCTCCCAGGATACCAAAAAGTACATCAGGCAAAAACTGGAGCAGGCCCGCTGGCTTTTGAATGCTATCAATCAGCGTCGAACTACCATGATTCGCGTGATGGAAGCGATTATTGACAAACAGCACGATTTCTTTGACAACGGACCGGCGTTTTTGAGACCCCTCATTATGGAAGAGATAGCTCAGAAGGTCTCGATGAATGTGGCCACGATCAGCCGAGTATCGAACGGCAAATACGTTCAGACCCCGTATGGTGTGCGTGAAATTAAGTATTTCTTTAATGCCGGGATAGCCAAAGCCGACGGCGAGGATATGTCGAAACGGTCGGTTAAACAGCGCATTGAGGAGATTATCAAGGCAGAGCCGCTCGACAAACCGCTCTCTGACCAGGAAATCTATAGAATACTCAACAAAGAAGGTATCCGTTTGGCTCGAAGGACAGTGACCAAATATAGAGAGGAACTGAAAATCCAACCTGCCCGTTTGCGCAAGCGGGTCTTATAAAAGTATTGACGTAATACCGAAACAAACAACCCTGTAACCATTGGATGGTACCACTCATGGATCGAAACTTAGCCCTTGAAATGGTAAGAGTCACTGAAGCGGCGGCGTTGGCCTCAGCCCGTTGGATGGGTAAAGGAGACGGTATGGCCGCGGATGATGCTGCCGTCCAGGCAATGAGATCGTTTTTTAACTCAATCTATTTCGACGGAACGGTCGTAATAGGTGAGGGAGAACGGGATCAAGCACCAATGCTTTATATCGGTGAAAAAGTCGGCAAAGGGGATAAGCCCAAAGTCGACATCGCGATAGACCCACTCGAGTGTACAAACTCGGTTTCCTATGGGCGACCGAATGCCATGTCGGTAATCGCCTTGGCGCCCCAAGGAGATTTATTGCAAGCTCCCGACACTTATATGGAAAAACTTGCCGTTGGCCCGGAAGCAGCCGATGCTATCGACTTGGATTTGCCCATCGAAGAGAACCTAAAGAGGGTTAGTGAAGCCAAAAACTACGCGATTCAGGACCTAACGGTGGTCATTCTCGACCGCGAACGTCACGAGGAACTTATAGCTCGCATCCGCAAGATGGGGGCGCGCATTCACTTAATACTCGATGGCGACGTCTCCGCGGCTATCGCGGCTGCTCTACCCGGAACCGGCATCGACATGTTGGTTGGGATTGGAGGCGCTCCGGAAGGTGTCCTGGCTGCGGCCGCTCTGCGCTGTATCGGCGGTGAACTGCAGGCCCGTTTGGTACCCCGCCACAAAGAAGAGATCGAACGCGCCAAGAAAATGGGGATCGATGACATTAGCAGAGTGTACAAATGTAACGAATTGGCTCGCGGCAACAATGTCATGTTCGCTGCTACCGGTGTTACCGATGGTGACTTACTTAAAGGCGTTCGTTACAGCAAGGACGGTGCGACCACCCATTCGCTGGTTATGCGATCGGCGACAAAAACTCGAAGGTTTATTGTAACAGATCACTATTTTGAAGATGAACCACGATATTAAAGCTGCATGGAAAGGAGAAATTCAACCATGCTAAAAAAGATCACGGCCCGCCATTTTGATCTCACCGCCGAAATGAAAGAACGTGCGGAAGAGGAAGTTGATAGACTTACCCGCTATTTTGACAGTATCGTTTCAGCCGAGCTGGTGCTTGATACCGAGCGGCATCGGCACCTGGCCGAACTGAAGGTAAACGTGTACAATAACACGATTACCGGAACCGGCGACACTGACGATATGTACAATTCCATTACTGTCGCTGTAGACAAGGTCAAAGGACAATTGAAAAAATACAAAGGGAAGCTAAAGCACAAAAGACCAGAAGCGATAACCGAAGTGATCGACACTCTGACGCGTCCGAATACCGACGTCGATGATGTTGATACGTAAAGTCCTTTTGTATTAGTCTGAATTTTATCGAGCCCGTTCCACCTTGGGACGGGTTTTTTTTTGCACTAGGTGCAAACTCTTTCTTCTTTTGTGTCTCCAAAAACACGCGGAGATCACTGTAAAACACTTGTCCGCAGCCTCCTTCCGCAATGTACTCAACAACTTACGGACAATCGTAATATTCGGTGCGTTTGGGCACGCAAGTTTATACCAGGACAAGGTGAGGAGTTTATACGTATGGAACAACATCTGGGGAATGCCTTCAACACCTGGGCGCTTCTTTACTTGTCGGGGCTTGCAGCAGCCTCTCTCTTCTTTGCTATGGCTGGGTTCCGGGAGGTAAAAGAGAATATATTCGAAGGTTTGTTATTTCTGGCACTTGCGGTGTTTTTCGCTTGTGCGCACATTTTCCTGCTATTCAACACCACCCCCGCCAGCTATTTCAGCCAGGCCGGGGCTCCGCTGAATCTATGGGGCTGGCTGGTCTTGTTTCTGGCTCCAGCTTTGATTGGCCTGTACTTGTTGTTTGGTCTTTTCAATTTTATTTCAGCGCGGTCCAAAGAGGGGATGATAAAAATATTCTTCGGCCTCACTTTGGTATGTTATCTCTACCTGCTTGGTTCCCACTGGCCGATAGACGTGAAAGGTATCCTGACATTGACTTGGGGGGGGATATGGTTCAATGTGGAACTGAAGACCGCCCTCTAACTGCCCCCGGATAGCTCCTCAAGCAGCCCGGGATTCCATCTTACCGTAAGCTAACCTCTCCGCCGCATAGCTCTCTCACCTGAGTGGGCGGATTTAGGTGAAGTCGGAATAATGACCTCAAGAAGTGTTCCTTCGGCTGTAACTAAGCAGGTCCTCAGCTCAAAAATATCAGCGCCACGCCGCAAACAGCTATCATAGCACCGAGAGCTGCTCTCATGGTGATCTTCTCCTTGTACCCTAAGGCGACTATGGGGAGAATCATAACCGGCGTGGTTGAGTTCAGAGCTGCGGCCAGGCCGGTTGCAATGTACTTTATTGCCACCAGTGACATCCACACTCCGAGGAAAGGGCCCACAAAAGCTCCAGCCGCACAAAACGATAAGGCTCGGACATTTTTCATGACGCTGATTGTTTGTGATAATTGGCCACGGGCAACAGCAATTATCCAGATGACCACCAGTGCTACTGCCATCCTCACAAACGAAGCCTCCAGCGGTTGGACTGTACCGCCGGCATGAAACATCCCTTGCTTGGCCAATACCAGTCCTGATGCTTGTCCCAAAGCTGCGCCGAGGGCAAGCATCACGCCTTTGATGAGGGAACCTCGGTCGGGGTGGTCCGAGCGAAGGTTGAAGCGATTATTGCGGTCAAATCGCCGCTCCAGTACCACCCAGCTAATGCCGCCAATTGTAATACCAATTCCGACAAGGTTCAGAAGACTCAAGCGTTCACCGAGAAAAATCCAGGCAATTATGGTGGTCATAATAGGGGCGCTGGCGTAAATGAGCGTAGTCAATCGGGGGCCGATCATGACCAGCGCCTTAAAGCCGCAACTGTCTCCAATCACCAGCCCTACCAATCCGGAAAGCCCCAGCCAGAATAATTGTTGGGCATTTATATGCTGAGGATAAGGACAGCCGGTAGCCGCCAGGGAAAGAGCCGCATACAGACCAACCGCAATCAACAACCGAACCTTGTTGACTGAGAACGATCCGATTAGTCTACCAGCTTGAGAGAAGAATATAGATGTGAACGCCCACAAGAGAGCGGTTGCCAGCCCAGCCAGTTCACCCACGTACGGCATGTCTGAAATATAACACCACCCCACTCACTGGACAACTAAGCCTTGTCCGGTTGCTGGAGAATGAAGATAATTCCGAAAGAGCGGAGAATCAGATCTTTTGTTACCCAGCCGCAGTGGCTACATGACCTTATCTGATTTGAACATTGGCTATTGAAAAAGCACGCTTAGTTTTAACGTGACGGCAGTGTCATCGTAGTAGGCCAACAACTTCATGTTATCAGGCAATAGCGCGGAAGCTGTAACCCCGCCAATGTCCATATAAAGGTCGCGCCCTGACCACCCTTCACGGTAGGCATCATCGTACTCTTTAAAAACACCCAGTCCAAAAGTAACAATGCCGGCCCAAGTCTTGTTTTTCACAACCCCATTGATAACCTCTGTTAGAGCATAACTGCCCATGAAGTGGGTCCACTTATCGGGCGCCTTGATATACCAATTCTGGCGATCGATGGAGTACCACTGGTCTTTATGACATGGAAGCTGTTTGAAGAGTCCGTCTTTGGGATATGATTTGGCGCTGGCCTTACTACCAGAAAAGAGAACAAGACAGATACCAATTACTAAAAGGCAATAGACCTGTTTTGACATGAAGCCCTCCTTTTACTCGATTTCCGGCTCAGAAGTGCAAGCCCTATGCCGCCACGCCCAACTCATTTACCTTAGGATATCTTATTGTATCACAGCCAGTTATAGCTGGTTATAGCTGTGCATGGGAGTGAAATTGGGATACTATTGTGCAACGTGATACAGAGATTTACCACGCGAGTGCCACCCGCTACTATTTAAGCGTGAGGGAATGCATCCGAGCCGACTTGGAGTGGGTGTGTGTGAAGGAGAGTGATGGGGCTGATATCAGAGCTGTTTCTCTCGCTAGCCAATGTCACTGATCATGCTAACTCGATTATCAATACCTCCGATGACTTCATCTATGACGCTGGAATCCTGCCAACTTGCGAATTTTTATGATTTACTTTTCCATGACAGATTATTGTTACGTCGCGTCCTACACCGCTCTACGGCTTAGTCCCAATCACTACGATACGGAAAGAATTCATAGTCACTTTGCCGCCGTTCGGGGCTTGAACCAAACGCGTGTCTGCAAAGCCCGCCTCCCGGAACAAGCGCAGCAGCTCCTCCGGCGCTGGAATTCTCAGGTCGATTTTAATCACCCTTGCCTCCGATTCCTTCTTGTAAGTGCGCCATGAGTGTTGACGCCCGGTCTCGAAGTCAAATGAATGTTCATAAAGAACGATGGTACCATCATTGAGCTTGGACCAGTCTCGGGTTTTGAACCTTCTCATCAGAGCATCGCGAGCGATGAATTCCAGCAGGAAGCGACCGCCGGATTTCAGGGCACGATGGATGCGCTTGAGAATATCGAAGTTCGTCTCGTCGTCGTAGTAACCCCATGAAGTGAAATAATTGTAGGCAGCATCAAACTCGGCGTTGAAGGTCAGTTCACGCATGTCCCCGACAACAAACTGTACATTTGTTACTCTGCGGTCAGCGGCCCACTTTTTTGCGTACTCAATGAACCGTTTGGTCCTGTCGTAGCCCACCATCTCGGCTACATGTTTGGCTACTTCCAGCGCATGACGGCCATGTCCGCAGGCCAGATCCAGCACGCGGTCAGTCTCTTTGAGATCAAGCTCGCGGATGATAAACTCAGCTTCACGGGCGGTACGCTCGGTGTCCGCAAGTGTCTCCTCATACTCGCTGTCGTATGGGCCATCAAACAGGTCTTCTACCCAACCCATTGTGTTATCTCCAGTTGATAATTGGTTGTCCTGCGATACCCAAAGATGTTATGCTGCACGCCATCATTTCGTCTCATTTTGATATTCATTGTAGGAATAAATAGTCTCCCATACAACAACTACAATCAGGAACAAAAACAACAAATAACGCCCAGCCCTTGATGGGATAACCCAACAAACGAAGGCTTCCTTAGCATTGTCGAAAAGAATCTTAGAAACGGGAAGTAAGCAATTCTGACACCTGTGACAGCCTGTTCAAATTCGAGTGGCCAATCCGGTTTGGTAGATGGACATTCCAGAAGACCCTTGATTTTGCTGCGAAATCTGTTATCCTTGCAAAAGTTTAGATGATTGTGGAGGAATGATGCCAAAGGTTTTAGACAACGTGCAGATGAGCGATCTGATCTGGAAGATGGAAGTCGAGGTTCCCAGAGTCGTGGCCAAAGCGAAAGCCGGCCAGTTTATTATCCTGAGAGTGAATGAAGAAGGAGAACGAGTACCAATGTCGATAGGCGGGTTGGACCGGAAGAACGGGGCATTGACCATTGTTTATCAGGTGGTAGGGAAGACTTCGGCCTTGATGACTACCCTCTCGGCTGGCAGCGAAATATCCGACTGCGTTGGTCCTCTGGGTCTACCGTCGCACGTCGAAAAATGGGG
>CAZYRH010000017.1:0-1854 GCA_964650395.1 uncultured Ignavibacteriales bacterium | reverse complement strand
ATCTTACCAAGCAATACGATGTTCCGACCTGGGTCTCGCTCAATCCTCTTATGGTCGACGGCACCGGGATGTGCGGTTGTTGCCGGGTATCCGTTGACGGCACAACCAAGTTTGCCTGCGTGGATGGGCCGGATTTCGATGGCCATAAAGTTGATTTCGACCTGCTGACCAAGAGAATGAGTGCTTACCACGAACAGGAAAGAATAGCTATGAAGCGCTTCCTGACCGACCCTGGGTGCAAGATCGCTAAAGAGGTGGCAGAGTTCTCCTACCCTAATGAAAAGAAAAATAAGGCTAAAATAGCCCATTAGTACAACATCATCGATTACGCATGTATTAACGGAGTGTAATGTGGCGAAACAATTGAAGCCGAAAGAACGAATGCAGATACCCCGGCAGAAGATGCCGGAGCAGGACCCTATAGAACGAACAGGGAACTTCAAAGAGGTGCCGTTCGGATTAACCGAAGAACAGGCTCTCATTGAGGCCGAACGATGCTTGGATTGTCCGAAACGCCCCTGTGTCGGGGGCTGCCCGGTTGAGGTCGACATTCCCGGATTCATAATGCTGATTCGGGAAAAAGATTATGCCGCAGCAGCCCGAAAGATAAAAGAGACCAATTCACTGCCGGCTGTCTGCGGGCGCGTTTGCCCCCAGGAGGAGCAGTGCGAAATCGTCTGTCCTCTCCACAAGAAATACGGGGCGGTGCATATTGGGTACCTTGAGCGGTTCGTTGCAGATTATGAACGGGAAAACAACCTGGTCCAGCTTCCTGAGATTGCCCCTCCCACCGGACGAAAAGTGGCTATCGTCGGCTCCGGTCCAGCCGGCCTTACAGCGGCAGGCGACCTGATAAAACTGGGTCACGCCGTAACCATCTTTGAAGCGCTGCACAAACCGGGCGGAGTACTCGTGTATGGCATCCCTGAGTTTCGTCTTCCCAAATCTATTGTACAGGCGGAGTGCGATTTTCTGGCTGATATGGGCGTAGAGTTCCAAAACTCCACCGTGGTTGGCAAGATGGACACCATCGACGAACTGTTTGAGATGGGTTACGATGCGATCTTTATCGGCACTGGCGCTGGGCTGCCAAATTTTATGGGTATTCCGGGCGAAAACCTGATTGGCATTTATTCCTCCAATGAGTACCTCACACGTTCGAATCTGATGCGCGCTTTTGATTTTCCTCACCATGACACCCCGATTATACACGGCAAGAATGTGGCTGTCCTCGGTGGTGGCAATACCGCTATGGATTCCGTGCGCACAGCCCTCAGGTTGGGGGCGGAGAATGCCTATATCGTTTATCGCCGCAGCGATAAAGAGATGCCTGCCCGAGACGAGGAGATCCACCATGCCAAAGAAGAGGGTGTGCAGTTCCATATGCTGACCACACCCATCAAGTACATAGGCGACAGTGACGGCAGAGTGCAGGCGATGGAGTGTATCAGGATGGAACTGGGGGAACCGGATGCTTCCGGACGCCGCCGACCTATACCAATCGAAGGTTCCAATTACGTCATGGAGGTCGATCTGGTGGTGGTTGGAATCGGCAACTCTTCCAACCCGCTCATCCCCAAGACTACTCCCGGCCTTGAATGCAACAAGTGGGGGAACATCATCGTGAATGAAGAAACGATGCTGACCTCCCGTAAGGCAGTCTACGCCGGAGGCGATATTGTCACCGGCGGCGCGACAGTTATATTGGCGGCCGGGGCCGGTAAAATAGCCGCTCGCGCCATGCACAGGTACCTGATGGAAGAGGTGAAGAAATAGGTCACGTTTCAGAAGTAGGTCGGAACCCCTGCGGTTCCGACACGCTGGCCAGCCTCGATCACAGATCGCGGCCACACA
>CAZYRH010000016.1:0-26665 GCA_964650395.1 uncultured Ignavibacteriales bacterium | reverse complement strand
TTATCTTCTTACCGGCCTTTGAGTACTAATACTTCTTACCGCTTACTGCTAGTGTGATATCCCAGAAATACATGCTAATAAAAAAAACAGCAAATTAAATCGTGGCATGGGCATCTTGCCCATGATTCACGGGCATGATGCCCGTGCTACTGCAAAAGAATATGTGAACATATATTTGGGACGCAACACTAGTGGCAGGCGACCCCGACTCGTGAATCTCCTCTTCGGTCTAATGCCCTGTTCGATTAACTCAACGAAGCTCTAATTTTAATTTAAAGTTCACTCCATGAAACGTTTCCATATTGCCACAAGAAGACAGTGCTCCTATATGGTTCCTTAGCAGACTGCCGCCTTAAAAGTCTTGACTTAAAATAGGAAAAGGGATACCTTGTCGTCAGTAAGCTGGGGTAGCTCAGGTGGTTAGAGCGCCTGACTGTGGATCAGGAGGTCGGCGGTTCGAATCCGCCCCCCAGTACATTTCTTTTTGGCGATTAGCTCCACCCAGCCACAACCACTACAAGCTCTTCAACACGGGAATCTCATCTGGCCGAAATATCGGCAGTACACAATCAGTTCGCTACAGAGCGGGCAACTGACGGCCTGAAAGAGCTAAGCTTTTGATTGCCTTCAGTTTTCTAAAAGCGTATTTTTACGTTTGTGGTATGCCAACTGTGGAACGTTTATGAATTGTCTTTGCATAGCGTTAAGAGATTGACCTCATGGCCAAGATTGCGCCCTCAGTATTAGGAGCTGACTTCTCACGTTTGGCTGAAGAAATCGCCGACGCCGAACGCACCGGTGCAGATATGTTCCACCTCGACATCATGGATGGCCACTTCGTGCCGAACATCTCCTTTGGGTCCGACATCGTCAGAACAATTGATAAACTGACCAACTGTTTTCTCGATGTCCACCTTATGTTGTCTAACCCGGAGAAGTATTTTGAATCTTTCCATAAGGCAGGTGCGGATAATATCACCTTCCACATTGAGGTTCATCCCGATCCGGTCAATTTCGCCGGGAAGATTAATGCCATGGGCATCAAGGCGGGTATTTCCCTCAATCCCGATACTCCTATTGAAAGGGTTTTGCCGTATCTGGAGCATTTTGACTTTTTACTGATCATGTCCGTCTTTCCAGGTTTTGGGGGGCAAGAGTTTATCGAATCCACGTTACCTAAGATAGCTGCTGCCCGCAAGTTCATAGGGACTCACAACCTTCATACTCAGATTCAAGTCGATGGTGGTATCGACAGCAAAAACGGCAAGAGAATAGTGACCGCTGGAGCTGATATACTCATTATGGGGACCGCCTTTTTTAACAGCGAGAATAGGCAGGCATTGACCCAAAAGGTTAAGGGGTATTAGCATCTTTCAAATCATGGTCATCATGGATGACAGGGGGGTACTGTCGAGCGGCGTTGGTATTGACTCGAGGCAGTGAGCAGAGTGAAGAGCTTCATTATATTTACCCATGGTGCTTACAGAACCGAGCATCTAAACTTCTACCGCAAGCTATGCCGGTCCAAGATTAAGATCGCTGTTGATGGCGGCCTAAGGTTCTTTCTCAAAACGCACATCATCCCTGACCTTCTCATTGGAGACCTCGATTCCCTGCCACGGGGGCCGAAAGATTTGTCTCGCCGCACCAAGGTATTGACATTCCCTGCCAGAAAGGACAAAACCGACCTTCAACTGGCGTTCGAATACTGCCTGAGTGAGAAAGCCAAAAGCATTGAGATCATTGATCCGATATTTGGCCAACTGGATCATTTTTTGGGTAATGTGATGCTTGTCAACCTGATTGACAAACTCACGAACACCGGTTCATCCCCAAGAGTCCGGTTTATTACTGCCAGGTATGAGATCATATTTGTCTCAGATCAGCCAGAGAGATTTGTCGATTGCAATGGGGACATTGTCTCGGTGATACCTCTTTCAGAGTCTATACTGTTAACGTGCTCCGGCACTGAATACGACGTCCGGCATGCTGAGATTCGAGGCGGCCATACGCGAGGATTGAGAAATAGAATTGTCTCCCAGAAGGCAACTTTTGATATCAGAGGGAAAGCCTTTGTCATCCATCGGATTCACGCGTGAGACGATCTGAGTCTCTTTTACCAGCTTCTTGACAGGAAAGAAAGAAGTTGTATATTTACTACGGTGGTTCTGAGAGGCTCGACTTAAGTCTCTTATGGTGACCACCGATTTATGTTAATGTACTGGGAGATAGTCCAAGGGTAGGGCATACGGCTCTGGACCGTAGAATCTGGGTTCGAATCCCAGTCTCCCAGCTTTCCATTTCTAACGGTGTAGGCCCCTATCACCAAAATACACCTTAATAGAAGAAGTAGGTCAAAAGCCCTGCCTGTCCTGAGCTTGACGAAGGGTGCTTTTGACAAACAGCAGAATGTCAAAACTGCAGGAGTTTTGACCTGCTTGGCTGACGCTTTCGCCTTGATAAGATAGGGTAATCTTGTATATTGTTTCTACGTAAGCGCAGGTCAGAAGGTCTACGCTCTTGGTACTTCTGACTTTTTGGGAGGTTATTATCGCAGGTGTTACTGTGGAATGCTGGGCTGCAGAAGAGAAGTCAGACACAGTCGTGCCCGCCGGATCTCAAGAGATTGTCTCGAAAGTAGGTTATGTAGGTGCCACAAACGCTAAAACGAATTGTGACTTATCCTGCAACAAGGGCTGTCATTCCTGCGGAAGGGTGTGTTGAAAAACATAGAAAGTGTCATAGCGAGGAGCGAAGCGACGTGGCTATCTCGTTGTCATTCAATAGTTGAGATTGCTTCGCTGCCGCTCGCAATGACGAGAACGGGACTTTTTCAACAAGCCCGGAAGCAGGAATCCAGAAGGATTAACCCCACGTGTCGAAAGAAACTACGATGGTGGGACAAACACGCCCCGACCACTGGATTCCCGCTTGCGCGGGAAAGACACATACGGGTGCTTTTCCTCATCCGCCACTTTTGGCACAACCTCTGAAGACCCGATGGCGAACAATGATTACATGGGTCTATCTGAAGGTCGTCCCGCGATGGAATATCCTGTTGGCAAATACGTCAGGCTCAGCCGCGATTGGCTGTGGGGCGTGAGCTGTCAAAACACACCGTAACTTTTTTGCAGACAAGCGGATTGGCAGGTTTCTCCGAAACCTGTCCTGCAGTTTGTCAAGTTACAATTAGAAAGCCATATTTATCTTCCCCACCGAATCCAAGTCTGGTTTGAGTGTCTCTTTACCCTTATAGTCGCTAAGACTGATTTTGCAATCTCTATCCATTTCGTCAGCTTTCTAACTGCCACAAGGCAACACTAACTGTCCCCAAAAAACAACTGCCGGAGGCTCTTTAGCTGTAGCCATCTTCAACCGATAAAAAACAATAGCAGGAGCATAAGGTTCCTGCAAAATGGGGGCGATGAAAACATATTTAAATCTCTTTGAACAGACAATAAGAGAACAGGCGAAACGGGTCGGCCAAGAGGTGGCGTTCAGCCAGGCTAAGAAAGCCGGGTTGGAGGTTTCTGAGGATGGCCATATTGTCAGCTACACCGGCCACCCGCACGTGGTGCTGCTGCGGTTGATACAGTTTTTTTCCGAAGACGACGGCCAGGTTGCCTTAGAATCGTGCGCGCTTCTTATCAAGGAACTATTAAGACAGTGCACGAGCGATGAAGAGTCAAAAGAAACGTCGGCTAAGCAGAACGACGATTGCTTTTCATCAGTTTCAACTTGAAACGAGGATCGAACTCTTTTCCTGACGTACAATATCCGCAGGACGCCATTCTCAGCCGTCGCTGTCTCGGGAATTGCCTGCCGCAGTGGCTACAGACGTATATGTACCGCGGGGGCCTGCGAAGCAAGGGGTGAGACTTGGCCTTAACCGAGGCCCCTATCCGCCGAGCTTCGATTTTGAAAGCAGCATCGTGCTTCAAATAAAGGACGTGGATCATCTCATGTTTGAGCGTATCGGCTATCTCGCCGGAGTAAATCTCATGGTATCTGCGGCCGATCCTGATCAGCTTCCGGCCGGGTATGTAAGAACCCGCTGAGCTCATGCGATTGGAATACTCAATAGTGACCCACGGAAGCTTTCCCTTAAAATACATCCAGTTGTAGACGTCAAACATCCGGTAAAGCTGGGATATAGTTGGGAGCTTAGTGCTGACAAGCTTAATGGTCTCGGTCGATACCGGCAGTTGCTGCCGCTGCATATGCTGCTGTATCTTGCTGTATATTGTGGCCGGTGCCGGCGGACACTGATCTGCCAGCCGAAAGAGATTGTAGTTCAAAGCGGCCAGAGTTTTTTTCTGTTGTTTTGTCTTACCCATAGGTAAAAAGCATTACACGTTGGGATGTATATATATATCGGAGCTAAGACAAACAACTTTAAAACCTGTGTTAGATTTCCCGCCTTCCTGGTTTCAATCCCCTATCTGTGATATAATATGCCACCAGCTCATGTGGGGTAACATCGAAGGCAGGTGAATAGACCTTGATTCCCTCAGGAGCGATGCGCTGTCCAAAACCTTCGGTCACCTCATCCGGCGAACGTTCCTCAATAGGAATCCTGTCACCAGATTCAATTTCATTATCGACAGATGAATAGGGAGCTGCGACATTGAAGGGCACATGGTGCTCCTTGGCCAGTACCGCGATCGTGTATGTCCCGATCTTGTTGGCCACGTCGCCATTTCTGGCTATTCTATCAGCTCCGACAATCACATGATCGATTTTCCCCTGGCGCATGAGCATTCCCACCATGTTGTCACAGATAAGGGTGACATCAATTCCCTCCTGCTGAAGCTCCCATGAGGTCAAACGTGCGCCCTGCAAAAGGGGGCGAGTTTCATCGGCAACAACCTTGATTTTTTTGCCCTGATCGTGGCAGGTGTAGATAACTCCCAATGCCGTGCCGATTCCGCCGGTAGCCAGCGCTCCCGCGTTGCAGTGGGTGAGAACTGTATCACCGTCTTTGATCAGCTCGGCGCCATACTTGCCTATCTTCTCGCACATCAGGCGGTCTTCCTCATGGATCGCCTCCGCCTCTCTCCACATTACAGACAACGTCTGTTTTAAGGTGTCATCACCTGTCAACTGCACTTTTGCCATAACCCGGTCAACGGCCCAGGCGATATTCACGGCTGTCGGGCGGGCAGCTTTGAACTGGTCAGCCACCCTATGAATATAATCTTGGCTTTGGTCTTTCGATTGTTCCACAGCAATCGCCATTCCATAAGCAGCGGCAATCCCGATAGCAGGCGCCCCTCGCACCTGGAGCCTCTTTATCGCTTCAATGATATCCCGGTAATTGTCCAGATCGATGTATTCCACTTGGAGGGGCAGTTTCGTTTGGTCAAGCAAACGCAGCTTATTACCGACTCGTTCGAGGGTCTTGAATTTCATCTCTGCACTTACTCGCCGATGATTTGAAAAATGAGGCGCCGCCTCCGAGGACGATTATCAAATTCCAAAAAGACCACCTGCTGCCAGGTACCCAGCAGAAGTTTTCCGCCAGCAAAAGGGACGGTAATGTCAGGGCCAACCAAGGCGGAGCGAAGATGTGAGAAACCGTTGCCATCATGCCAGGTTTCATCGTGCTGGTAGGGTCGATCGGAAGGAACCAGCTTTTCCATCAACTCTGGTAGGTCTTTCAGCAAACCGGGCTCATACTCAATTGTGGTTATGCCACCGGTAGAGCCGGGTACAAAGGCGGTGATTGTCCCCGAGTTCAGGCTGGATTTCCGAACGGCGTCCTGCAGCAGAGACGTAATATCAACAATATCCCCTGGCCCGCCGGTTTTGACTTGTATTTCGCTTGTCTTGACCATCATAAGTTCCTTCACCATTTGCAGAGTGGAACCCCGCCAAAGGCGGATTCTGCACCTTGAAACCATAAATTGGCTTCCGTTGTTTAATGTATGCGTCCAACATCGCCCGGCAAAGGGAAAAAAGCCACGAGGCCATAAGCGGCATTTAGCTCCGTCCGTGACCAAACTCTGGCAGTTGATACTGCTGCTGGAGCATACGCACATAAAAAAACCGCCGGTCTATTTCCCGGCGGTCGCAACACGTAGTCTATGTGATTTTAGCGCTATTAGGTAGCTTCCTCGACAGAGACGGTCGTAGTAAGGACGATCCCACCTCTGGGATCGGTATCATTGACCGTTATGGTGTAATCTCCGGCAGTTGCCGGAGCAGTCCAGATAAAGCCGTTTGCCTCGCCATACCCGTCGGTCTCTTGGGTCGCCCCAACTACCACGCCGCCGGAAGCAACCATGTTAAGAGTGTGATCTCCAAGGGGGTTGCCGAATCTGTCTTTTATTGTAGCGCTGTAATAAACCGTTTCGCCCGGAGCAGCCGACGAGGACCCGTTAACGGTGCAGTTCCCTCTATACGCATTACCAGTGGTAAGCATAACATCGAAGGCTGATACGGCTGCGGATCCCGACCAGTAGTAAACAACATCGTAGCCGCCGATGCCGTCATCATTGCTGCCGGTCAGGGAATTATCGGTTTGCAGAGTAGTTGAGGTGATTTTGACACGAGCCGACGCAGAATAGCAACCATCTTCTAACGATCCGCCCTGCACGCTCAGGTAGATGGCGTCAGCTTCGAAGGTCGTTCCACCGATGACTGGATTGCCGTTGAGATCGAAGCCGGAGACAAACACCACCACTTTGGTGATACCATCAGCAGGCATCGAGGCAGGAACGCCAACAACGATCAGCGTATCAGGAATGTGGGAATTGTAGAACATACCGGTGTCGATGACGGTACCGCCGGCTGTCTCCGCAATGATGAGCACGCGGCCATCGGCGGTCGGCACATTGGTGCCGGCAATCCATTTAGTGCACGCCATACCTTCCATATCTTTAGTCCGCTCTTCGTGGGATTTCATGGTGCCCTCGTCAGTCGTGAAATAGACGACTGTCGAATCATTCACCGGATTCAAATATATATCTGAAACGACCGCGCAGATTTTGACTTCATCACATACGTCGTCCCAGTAGTCGATATTACAGTATTCGGAACCGACTACAATCTGAGCCGGTGGACCGGCAGAGACCATGACCTGCGTCGCGTTGGACAAAACGGTATCGGCATAGGCACGGATTCGAATTGTCCCTGAAACGGTCCCGGAATGAATTGACGCCGTGGCAATGCCCTGACTGTTGGTGACAGCCGTGTATGGCCCATACCCGACAGTACCCAGATGCTCACCGCCGCCGGGACCGTCGGTAATGATGAAGTTAATCGTCAAGCCTTCTGGCACAGGGTTGCCGTTAATATCATAACCAGTGGAGTACAATAAAGCCGACTCGATGCCGCCGGTTTGTTTTACCACCAGATTGATCGAATCGGAAGCTAAGTATATGGAGTTGATCGAGGCATCCGGTGAAAGCTGAACAGACTGCTCAGCGCTGCCTTGAATACCGTTGTCATCCACGGTTACTTTGATATAGATCGTCAGCGCATCGTTGCCCGCAATGTAATTGACCTGAGCCTCTCCCGTCCCGCCGGAAGTGAAAGCGGTCGATGGAATCAACCCGACAGCGTCCCATTGACCGTTAGCATTGGCATCAAAAACTACTGAATCGATACCCTCCGACCAGTATCCGTTTTCATCCACATCGACAAACTTCTCACCCGCAGTAACTCTCACCAGGGTGGAGTCAGGAGCTGGTTGGCCAAGATCATCGCGCACCGTTATAGTTACCACTGAGGTGTCCGATCCGTTGGCCAAAAGGAGGCTGGGCGAGACTGAGATCTCGACATTCCCGGAACCGGCCTGCTGCGACTGCGTTACAGTCACTCCTACTGTACCAACCACGGAGGTGCCACTGACGGTCGCCGCAATTGCAGCCGTTCCCGACGTGGTGGCGGTAAAAACCGTTGCGGCGACGCCATCAGCGTCAGTCGTGTCAACTGCAGGTGTGAAATAGCCGGAATTTGTAGGTTCTACACTAAAGGTAACTACCTGGTTGCTCAGCCCAGCACCATCGTTCTCAACTGTGGCTTCAATAACCGATGTGGAACCGGTATCGAGGGAGTCCGGGCTGGATGTGACCGAAACGGTGGTTCCCTCGGGTATTTCGTCCATCACGCTCTTTGATGAACATCCCACAATGGCCAAAACCACGAGGCTGATTAGCGCCATCGTGAGAGCTACGCCATGTATCCAAGGGTGCTTATTCATATTTTCGCCTACCTTTATTTTGAGCATCACGCTATCCGTGTGAGAATTGCTGTGCGTTAATCGTTTCGACTACTATCATCTCCCCATAGCCAACTCTTCATCAACGATAGTCGGCGTGACAAAAATAACCAGGTCACGGCTCTCCGTTCGCTTGTTGGAGAATTTGAATAGCATCCCCAACAGGGGGATATCCTTCAGAATCGGCACACCTACTTCCGACTCAACTTCGTCTTCGGTGGTGAGCCCGCCGATGACGGCCGTCTGTCCATTGGCAACTATGACGTTAGTTTCAGCGTTATTGGTGTTGATGATGACACCGTTGGGGTCGAATTGATACGTTGACCTCTCCGGCCTGAGGTGCATCAGAATCTGGTTTTTGGCAGTTATGTGAGGAGTAACTTTCAGAATGGTGCCGACTTCCTCGAATTTTATCACGACGTTCCCGGATTGATCGAACTGCTTGACCGGAATTTTCTGCCCCATCTGGATTCTGGCTTCCTTGTTGTCAACAGTCGTAATTTCTGGATGAGCAAGTATCTTCCCTTTACCACTGTTCACAATCGCTTCAACATAAGCATCGACTGACCAGCCATGCTGCAGAGCGGTGATTCGATACCGACCCACCACGTCAGCGCTCCGGTCCGCTATCACCTCGCCTTTCTGGGGATACTCGCGTCCTGATTCGGTTGTGTAGGTTCCCTCAGCAGTCCAGTGAATTCCCAGCTCCTCTAGGTCATTGGAGAAGATTTCTAAAAGTTGAGCTGAAATCTTGATCTGTTTGGCAGGTTTATCCAATTCGGCAATATATTCAAGCACTCTGGGCAAATTGCTTGGCACTTCCTGGATGATGATGGAATTCGACCGCACATCGCTCGTGGCCTGCCCCCGATCCGTCAAAAGTGATTGAACGGCTTTAACAACGTCATCAGAAGTCGAATTAGAGATTTTTACGATCTTGGTTTCCAACTCGGCCAATTGGCGTTTTTCTAGCTTATGTTTTTCTTGCTCGGTAACCTCTTTGCGGTACGTTTCCGCCGGAAGGACACGAATGTAACCGCTTTCCTCGTCAACGATAGCAAGGTCATAGGTGCGACCGATAATATCCATCGCTGTTCGCCACATGACGTTGCTGAGCTTAATCGTCACCGTCCCACTCACCTCCGGAGAGACCACCACATTGACGCCGCCGTAGTCAGCCAGAAACGTCAGGACCGACCTGATGTCGGCTGATTGGAACTGCAAGTTTTTTATTGGCGTGGACGGATTCGGCTTTTCATCGGCACCAACCGATGTAAGGACTGCCGGGACGATAATCACCAACCCCAACAGCACCAGCAGGTTCTTGCATCGTTTCTTCGCCATTATCTGTACCTACCTTTCATCAATCTTCGTCAATGTTTAAAGCCAGTGTGCGGCTCCACCCGTATTCAAATATCTGGAAGTATACTTTGTCATGCTCAACCCGCAGAACGTACCCCTTCTGCACTTTGTCACCCTCTTTGAGGATATAGCCGTATCCTTCTTTGTCTTCAAACAAAGCGCTATTGACACCGGCTTCAGATTCGAGAACCCCAACCAGTTTCAGACCCTCCACGTTGGGTACTCTTTGCTCGACTGGATTATTGTACTTCTTGGCTTCGTTGATCAAAGTTTCGAACGGGTCTCGGTATCCCTTCGCCTTGTACTTAATCACCAACCGCTTGGGAAACTCAGCCACGAGTGTTCCCTTTATCTTAGAGGGTTGGGTTGGGCTACGGCGAAACCGAGACGTTGACTTTTTCTTGCTTGTGCTTTTTTGATCTTTCAATGTAACCGTGGAATCCTGCCTGCTACTTGTCTGATCCTTGTTAGTGGCCTTGGAGGTACTTTCGGTAACCTTGTTTTTCGCACTGGCACTTGGTGCCGGCTGAGCGCTTGGAGAAGAGAATGTCAAAACGGGTTGGTCAGCCTCATCATGCGCCTTATTGACGGCAGGTTTCTTTGAGGCCGAAGCAGTCGCTTTCGGCTGTTTTTGCACATTTGCAGCTAGTTGGCTACTGACAGGCTTTTCAACCTTGGCGGAGGCTTTCGGCGCTTTGGGCTCGCTTTTGGCCTGTTTTGCCACTGGGGGTTGAGGCACAACCTGTTTTAGCTGACTGGCTTTCTTACTTTCCGGCTCGGTACTGGCTATCTGTGGGGTGGAGGATTTCTGACTCGACAGTTTGGCTGTTTTTGTATCTTCTGGAGGAGCTGTCTTTGCACCCGTGGCCGATGTGGCCAGTTTCTCATTTGAGGCCAGTTGCTTTTTCACCGGCGCGGTAGTTGCTTCCTTAGCGCCAGGCTGTTCTTTATCGACTGTAGAGATTTCTTTCGTTTCACCCTTCGAGACACTCGAAGCCTCTATGAGAGGCTGAGGTGTTGACGGTTCTAATAGGCTGGAATCAATCTGCGGGCCATAGGGAAGATCGGGACGCCCAGCCGGAACTCCATGAGCAGCCTGAACAGCCGCTGAGCTCCCGGAAGGGGAGTTTTGGGAAGAGGCAGGCTTCTGTTTATCGAGAACCAAGGCTGGTTTTTTCTCGCCGGCCTTGGAAGTTGTCGGTACTGAAGAAGGTTCTCCTGCAAGACTTATCAGACGGTCTTTGTCTATGGCCTTGTTAATTTCCGCAACCGACTTCTTGGGCTGGTTGGCTTTGCCCGTTACAGCTTTGGCCGTCGGCTGGCTCTTAGTTGAGGTTATCTCTTGGCTGGCCTTTGACGTCTCTGCCCATATTGATGACGACCAACTGGAAAACTGCCGATGATGCTTGTCTGGGAAGTATAGGGTTATCGAGGAACCATCTGAGTCCACCCGGTAGACGGTTTCCTCTTCCATGTCAAAAACTATCCGGACGATCTTCTCTGGCTTGACCGCATACTGACTGGTGCGGATTTTCTGAACCGGACATTCCGGCAACGAAAGGAAGTTTTTCGTCGGTAGTTGATGCGTGGCAGATAAAACATCAACGATAACCCGGAACGGTTTGCCATCTTTGGCTTGTTCCGTCTGATGGGTAAAGCGTACCGTACCTTGGACGCCGATGTGCGCTGCCGTATAACCGTCTTTTTGAGATTGCAGGGAGACTTTTGTTACCTGCGATGCCCAGGCCTGCCCCATAACAAGGAATATAACGGTGCCAATGACACTGACTGTTTTTCTCATCTTTCTGTTCACCTCCTACAGGGCAAGCTCCTGCAACCGTTCTTCTTCCTTCACAAAATAAGTAGAAAGAGTAAACACGGCCGACATGGTTTCTTTCCTCGTTAGTTCTTGCAGGTTCTCATTTTCGCCCCCCACTGGGTTGGAGATAGCTACATTTAACGCCGTCAACTCCATATTCGAAACATTAGCGATAAAAGGGAAATTGGCTATATAGCTGAGAAAACTGCCGAAATCGTGGTGAGTTCCGGTCATTTCGATTTCAAACGAGGCGATATTGTAAAACCCTTCCGACTTGAGCGGCAGGGGCTGAAGACGCGTAATCTTGGTTCCCGTCAATGACGAGGCCGTGTGGAGCTGTACCAGCAACGAGGGAACCTGCTTCACTTCCGGCAGCAGCGCTTCAATCTCATGGTAGTTGTCGACCAGTTTGGTATACTCGATCTGCAAAGCGTCGAGCGACTTTGCTTTCATCTCCACATTTCTCAGGTTGGTGGTGATCGTTTCAAACTCTTGGCTTTTCAAGTCAATCTGATTGTCATAAGTAGAGTAAAGCCGGGTATACCAAAAATAGACGACAATAAAGAAAGCTAAAACGCCCAGCGCTAGTTTCTGTGTTTTTGCATCCTTGAAGTCCATAGTCTTTTTTCCTCAGTTCAAGCCCCTGTGGCCGGTTGTCGACTCCCGAGAACCAGGTCGGTCGTTGGCCTGGGCAATGAGACCTCGCAATTGCTCATCGGACAAGTAGTGTAAATTGCATGAGATAACGAAGTCATACGCCTTCTGATCCTGTAGCTTGACTTCGTCAGTGGAAACCAGCTCTACTTCGTCAAAATAATCGGAACGCATCATATTGATCATGAACGAAGCCAATGCATTCAGGGTAAAGGCATATCCTTCAATTTCGGCCTTGCTCACCCACCGCGCCTCACTGGCGGCGGTTTCTACTTGCTGGTTCGGTTGGTTCGGCTGTTCTTGCTGAGTTGTTTTCTGGCCAGTCTGAGCCGTGGAATCTTGTAAGGGCTCTTCCTTGAAATGCCCCAGCCAGGCAAACTCTGGCACATTGCGGGCAATATTTTCCAGAATCCTGACCCAAGTAGAGCGATGGCTATCAAGTTGTTCCACGGCAGCCATCCGGTCGTTAATCTTGATCTTCACGTCAATCAGGGCATCGACCAGATTGATATCTTTTTCCAACATGGCTGCTCTCTGGCGCGCTTTTTTGATGTTGCTTTCGAGCTGGTTGATCTGGTGCCTTTGGTAGAGAGTGATGCCCATCAGCATCACAAGAACACCAGCGACAACAACAACCACATACAGTCCAGTTTTGCCAAAAGAGATACCAACGGACCTTTTGCGATATTCCCTAGGCAGTAAGTTTATCTCTATCATGGAACTCTTACCTCATCTTCCGCATCGCCAGACCGACCGGAACGGCCAGAAGGGGTGCAATTTTTTCCGGTTGAAGATATTGGAACAGCTCCGGATCATAATCGATTTTGCGCAGAGGATTGGCTATTTCCAACGGTATATTGACCTTCGACTGTATGAATTCGGGCAGATACGGCACCAAAGCGCCACCGCCGGAGAGAACAATCCAGTCGATAGTATCCACTTTCGCCTGGGACTTGAAATAAGAAAAGGCCAACTCAAGACCTGAGATCAGTTCATCAGTGGACGAAACAATGGTCGCTTTGAGCATATCCTGGTCGATTGAATCAGACATTTCCCCCTTGATCGCCTTAGTGGTTAACTCAGGGTTAAGACGAAACTCCTTTTGAATAGCGTTGTAGATATCACGTGTGCCGGCTGAGACATCACGGGTTGACTGATACAATCCGCCAACTATATAGGTGATATTGGTCACGTCATGCCCGATGTTTACCAGCACCGTAACTCGCGAAGGATCAACCTCATAGTTGTTTTCATAGGCGTTGAAGATGGCGAAAGCGTCATCATCCACTACTACCGGACGTAAGCCGCAGTCCTGAATCAACTCCAGATATGTTTGCAGGTACTCCTTGCGAGCTGCTACCAGTAAAACATCCATCTTGTTTGTATCCTCATCAACATTAATGACGTGGTAGTCTAAAGAGACATCGTCAACATCGAAGGGCGCTCTTTGCTCCGTTTCAAACAGGATGGCCTGCTCGGCCTCTGCTCCGGTCTTCTTGTCGATGGTAAACCGGTCGGTGATAACACCGTGCCCTGAAACTGCTACCACGACGTCCTTGATTTTGGGGTCAGTCTGGTCAATGAGAGATTGAATGTTGAATATGACTGCCTCTCGGTCCCGGATTTCATCAGCAACAATTGCTTCCGGCGGCAACTCACGAATACCAATAGCAGAGACGGAGTATCCTGACTTGGTATGCTCCAGTTTTACAAGCTTGATGGAACTGGCGCCTATGTCCAGTCCAACGCCACTTTTACTTTTGCGCGAGAACATCATACGCAACTCTTTGCTTTGAATTCAGGTGTTTTTGTTATGCTCCGTGTATCGGCACAATTGCTCGTTGCTTAATGACGCCTTCAAAAAAATCCGCAGCGGCGGCGTCTAAACCGCAGGTACTTCCCTTTGCTCAATTCCGTACAATGGTTATCGGATTAATCCAATCAAGCCTTTAAACAAATCACCGGATCACGGTAAGTGACTGGGGGATATAAAGAAGCCTCTCCAGCTCGAGGAGAGGCTTGGTGGAGAGCAGGCAATAGTAAAATGCTTTAGTAATAACTGGAACTCGATTGAATCCGTCCGGTCGAGGCCAGCACATTGTGGCTTTGGATCCCTGTCAGAACCTCAGTAGAGGCCATAGCCACGATATTGCCACCACCGGTGAAGTTAGCCGAACCGTTGGGTTGAAAAACCAGGACGTTGTTGGACATGTCGGTCCCCAAATAATTGAACTCAGGCGGTAGAGTATCCACTCGGACAACGGAATCGCCAGTCTCAAAAACAACGCTACCGGGATTCATAAGGTCTTTGAAGAGGGTAATCATCAGGGCATTGCCGTCAAAATGGACGCCATACTGCTCTTTGTCGGTGATAGCCATCGATCTGGCCAGACGAAGGGTCGATATGATATCCCGGTCAGCGCTTCTGAACTTGATTCTTTCCCAGGCTGCCTGGAACCTCGGTACCGCCATGGCCGAGACGATCCCTATTATTACAGCCGTGGTGAGCAGCTCAATTAGAGTAATGCCAATTGGGGAATTGAACTTTCTTTTCATTTTCTTCACCATTACATTAATGCCCTTAATGCATTCAGCAGAGGCTCAACTGCTGTTTCAGCACAACTTCAGGGTAATTTTGTCCTTGTTGCTTGAATCTAACTCAGCATAACATGTGCCCTTCTTTGAAAAATGAGGAGCGCTGACTTCTCTGTTGGCAAAACCAGCTTGCCGACTAAGAACTTAGGTAGGGTATGCTGTCTGGAAAGCCAAAACTGAGGAGTTATTTGTCGTCTATTTCAATTAAGAAGTATGGGAAAAAGCCAATACCAGTAGGAAACCACCAATTTGGCTATTGACAAAAAATGAAATTGGTGTAACTTAAAACTAGTTACATGTCTTACAACTCAAAGAGTTAGCCTCAAGGCCTCGACGAAAGGAATCATTGATGAAACATCATATCAAACCTGCTCTATACACCGTCACCCTAATTATGGCCATATCATTGTTTGTAACGGCTGCCGCATGGGCCAAAAATATTGTCCCCTGCTTGATTGACCAACCAGTCGTCCTGACAAAAGCGCCAGGACCCATTTCTGAAAACGTGAAAAGTTACTTGAGTCGGGAAGGGGAACAGACAGCCAAAATCTGGGTCTTTTTCACTGACAAAGGCGTTTTTACCAAAGAGCAGTTTAACACCAAGGCCAGTGCTGTCAGATTCAGCGAGAAAGTTATGAAACGGCGGGCCAAGGTGGGGTTGGATCACGTGGTTTTTGCCGATCTGCCGGTAGTGCAAAACTACATTGACGCCGTCATCAATCTCGGAGCAAAACACCGACGAACCTCTCGATGGCTCAACGCCGCCAGTTTTGAGGTTCCTCTCGACAAACTCGACGGCATCGGAGCGCTGCCGTTCGTGACTGAGATTAAGCCGGTGGTTGGTTTCAAGAAAGAACCGGAACCAGAGGAATCAATCCGTCCTGAATCACCTGATCGGCAGTCACTGGCACCTGACGCCCTTGACTACGGCAACTCGTATGAGCAATTGGCCCAGATCGATGTGCCGCCCGTGCACGATAAAGGTTACCACGGTGAAGGAGTTACCCTGGCGATTTTCGACACTGGGTTCCGTAAATCTCATGAGGTCTTTGCACCCCACTTCGCAGAAGGTCGAGTTCTGGCTGAGTGGGACTTTGTCTTCAATGACGGTAACACTTCAAACGAACCGGAAGACTGGTCCAGCGCCTGGAACCATGGCACATATATCTGGTCTACCTCTGCCGGGTACAAGGACGGTATCCAATATGGGCCCGCCTACAAAGCTAATTACCTGCTGGCTAAAACTGAAGATGTCCGCTCGGAGACGCCGGTCGAGGAAGATAACTGGGTGACGGCGTTGGAGTGGGCTGACACATTGGGAGCTGACGTGGTGACCTCCTCTCTGTGCTACTCTGAATGGTACACATATGAAGACTTTGACGGCAACACCGCCACTATCACTTTAGCCGCTAATACCGCCGCCGGCCTGGGAATCGTGGTCTGCAACGCAATGGGCAACAGCGGCTCGAACCCCGGTACACTCTTAGCTCCATCTGACGCGTTTGATATTCTGGCGGTTGGAGCCGTCAACTCGTCAGGTACAATTGCCAGCTTCTCTTCCCGCGGGCCGACCTATGACGGCCGGACCAAGCCTGAAGTTTGCGCCAGAGGAATCTCCACCGCTTGTGCCACAGCGTCATCAGATAACAGTTATGGTTCCGCCAATGGTACCTCACTGTCAACGCCGCTTATTGCCGGGGCCGCTTGTCTGTTGGTTCAGGCCCGGCCGAGCTTCACCCCCCAACTGATTCGCCAAGCCTTGATGGAAACCGCCGATCATGCGGCTGCACCGGACAATACATACGGCTGGGGCGTTATTGATCTTGACGCAAGCTTAGGCTGGGGGACCAATTTTTACGCCGATGTAACCCTTGGCGAAGCGCCATTGATTGTCCAATTCTTTGATAGTTCTACGGTGACCCCCTCTTCCTGGGCCTGGTCGTTTGGTGACAGCGATTCCTCTTTTGTACAGAATCCTTCCCACTTTTATGCCAGCGCGGGAGCCTACGACGTCTCGTTGACTATTGGAAGTGAGTACGGCGATATCACCAGAGAAAAAAACAGCTACATCGTTCTGTTAGGCGATACGGTCAATTTCAGAACAGACTCAGCCTTCGCTGGGGAGCAGGTTGTCATGTCGGTCGATCTGGTTAATTCTCAAGAACTGAACCGAATAGTTATCCCCTTCAAGTTTGAGACCGCTCCTATGATGGGGATGTCCTTTGATTCGACCGCGTTTGGAAGTCGCACCGGCTATTTTGAGAGACTGCAATACCTTGCCTGGGATCCTACCAACCACAAGTACACTGTAGAGCTGGTCGCTGATATGGGTGGCGGCTCGCCGCCTCTTGCAGTAGGCTCCGGTGAGGTCTTGAGGATATACTTTTCCATTGATTCCCTCGCCCTCGGCGATTTAACCAATGAAGTCGACACCACAAAAGACTCTTACACCCTCGAACTGACCTCCGATGTTCTCACCTATGAACCCGCCTTCTACGTCGGTACCGTAGGGACCAAGTCGATCGTCAGGGGAGACGCTGACTATGATAGACTTGTTAACATTGCAGATGTTACCTACTTGGTGACGTACCTATTTAGAAGTGGTCCTGCCCCGGTGACCATCCAATCCGGCGATGCGTCATTTGATTTTAGTGTTAACGTGTATGACATCACTTACCTGGTCGCGTACCTCTTCAGGGGCGGCCCGCCACCACCTTCGCCGTAACCAAGAGATGAAGACAGGAAAGAACCGACGTCGGAAGCGTCGGCTTTTTCGTTTGTGTTGGGTGGTTCGGACTTCCGGCTTGCTGATAGGATAAACTGAAAGGAATCGAATACGTCAGGTCATTTTTTTATTGTGATAGTAAGGCAGGAGTTCCTTACTCCTGTCCGCCTGTGGCGGATGGCAGGTCTCAGAGAGACCTGCCCTGCTCCATGACCAATCGTTACCGCAAGCAGGGCCAATTTTAATTGTTTTCAGCGGTATTACCTGGTGAATTCTACGTGATCGAAATCCTCCCAGTCGATCTCAACCTCGTCACCATCAGAGAGTGCGACAAAGATTCCCTTATTGCCCTCATCAACGTCGTTGGAACCACGCAAGCGAAACGAGCGGCCATCCAATACCGTAACAATTGAAGAGCGTGACGTTTTTTTCTCAATGGTCTTGATTAATCCAAATTCTATATCAAACTCGACGTCATGGTACTCGCCATCGAGAATCTCCCAGGTATACTCCTCATCATTGTCCCACCGGATAGTACCGGCATAGCTTTCACCGTCCTCGGTATAGACTACCCCTTCCAAAGGTCGCCCCCCATCGAAATCCTCGTAGCGGACCTGCCAAGGGGCCTGTTTGAAATCCAAACGGTCAAACTCATCCCACTTCACTATAACCTGCCCGAATCCGGTGTCAGAGATAATGATGCCTTTGTTATCGTCATCAACATCGTTTGTCCCCCGCAGCAACATTTCGTCACCATTGACTAAAGTAACGGTGGCACCGCTGGAACTATAGCGTCCTATCGAAGCGATTTTGCCAAACTCGACCTTGCGCCGGTGTCGCTTTTCATTCCCGTCAAGAATGTCTTTGGCAAACAATTCATCTACATCCCAGCACACAAAGCCGGTGTATTCGTCACCGCGGCGAGTGGTCAAGGTGCCGTAGAGTCGTTCACCGAAATTGGATTTGACACCAGACGGAGCTTGCATAAACTCGATGGTTTCAATATCATCCCAGACCAGCTCGACCTCCCCTTCCCGCTCATCCTCAATTATGATCTCTCTAACCTCGGATCCGATGTCAGTCCCCAGCTCGCTTAACTCGATCTCCTCTCCTGACTTCAAAGTCAAAAGGGCGCAATCGTCGGCAATGGCCTCGAGTGTTTTTATGTGACCAAAACGAACTCCTGACTGCGCCGTGGATGACCAGCTCAAACCATTAGAACTCACTTTCCCAAAAGGGATACCAAAGATCTTAATTGTTGTCTCTCGATCACGGTACTTAGGGCGAGCAGACCGGCGTGCTTTTCTAAGGTTCTTTTTGGGCAAATCCTTACTACCGTCGAGAACATCAACCCAGTCACCCTCGTTCTTATCCCACCGAATCAGCCCTTCAAATACGTCTCCCTCGACAGTAGTGATTTTCCCGTATATACGCCCGCTATCGTTAGCCCCAGCCGTCAAAGCTAAGATCACTATCAGTACCGTCAGGGATAAAACTATCCTGAATAGCTTCATAAAGCCTCCATCGTTGAACAGACATACCTATCTTTTCTAATGGAGCTTACGTAAGCAAAACCAAAAGGTTTAGCCGAGGCAGAAATTTTCGAGGTTTTTTAAAGACCTACGTCAGTGTCCGGAAACGACTGCGACAGGTAGTTTTGCAACTTTACATCGCAAACACAATAAACAAACGATAACGCCCGCTCAGGTAAGCAGGCGTTTTATGAAAGCTATAAGAGAGGAGAAAACCACAGGTACCTTAAAAAGCTCTATCCAGCTCTTAGTGAACCTGGATTGTAACCCTCAATATAAACCTGTTCTCAAACGCCGGTTGGAACATTCCCCCCGCCCTCCGCTATTATCTATTCTTCTTCTTATGACGATTGGCGCGTCTACGTTTTTTCCGTTTATGCGTTTTGATTTTCATGCGCTTGCGTTTCTTACCGCTAGGCATCTATCCTCCATATTGGAAGCTACTTCCGGTCAAACAGCCAGTTTTGTTATCATACTCTTGAAATCATTCGAAGGCTTGAACACGGGGACTTTTCGGTCAGGTACGGGAACTACCTCGCCTGTGCGCGGGTTACGGGCCTTACGGGCCTTGCGCAACTTGATCTTGAATGTTCCAAACCCCCTGATTTCGATATTGTGCCCGCTCTCGAGTGACTTTTTGATCACGTCGAGAAATGAGTCAATCACGACAGCAACATCGGTCCTCGTGAGGCCGGTTTTTTCGGCCACTCTTTCTACCAAATCAGCCTTGGTCACAACATCCTCCCACGGCTATCCTTTCTATGTTTGCTTCATAACATTTAATCATCATGGTCTAAATCCTATCAGCCATTTCATACCCGCCCTGGGGCGGATAACCCTTTGGGACAGGAAAAGATACACAATCAGAAAGACAAATAAAAACAAAAAATCTTGTTTGTCTACAGTTTTTCCTGGCATTTAGAAAAAAACTGGCTACTGATATATGTAAAGCAGTTGCGGGCCACAAAACTCGTCTTTCACAGTGTAGTTGAGAGTATTGAGCAGTTGACCAAGAAGGTCGAAGATACTCACCCGCTTTTTCCTAACAGGCCGCACTATTTTAGGTTTTCCCTCAATATCCGCCAGATTAGCCGCAAGGTCTTCAGCTTCTTTCAAACCTCCCAGAGTGTCAACAAGACCCAGATTGTAAGCCTGAAGGCCGGTGAAAATGGAACCGTCAGCAAGAGGGTAGATTTCATCCTTTTCCATGCCCCTTCCCGTTGAGACCGCATCGACAAACTGTTCATAACTATCCATAACCACCGAACTCAACATTAATTCTTCTTTTTTGGTCATCTTGCGGGAGTAAGTGCCGACATCTTTCATCTCACCTGATTTTACTGTTTCAGTCCCGATGCCAAGTTTGTCCATAAGTCTCTGAAAGGTATGGAATTCCAAAATCACGCCAATTGAACCGGTAATGGTTCCCGGATTGGCCACAATCCGGTCTGCAGCGCAGGCGATATAATAACCGCCGGAGGCAGCGACCGAAGCCATATCAGCAACGACCGGCTTTTGTTCCCTCGCACGCTTGATGGCATTGAAAATCTCTTGCGAGACGGCTACCCCGCCACCGGGGGAGTTAATGTGTACAATGATTGCCTTTATTGACTTGTTATCAGCCAATTTGTCTAACTGCTTTATCACAGGACGACCCGAGGACTCGCTTATAACACCAAACATCTCAACCAGTCCCACATTCCCGCCATACCCCGCAAATTCTATCTCGCCTTCCCCTGTCACCAGCTCAATGAGAAACAGGCCCACAAAGCCTAAAGCCATGACAAACACCACGGCAATAACTACACCGATTACGACATCCCGTCTCTTGGCCATAAAACACTCCGTTACTTCAGGTAAATCTTTAGCCTTTCTCCAATACGAAGGCGGTCCGGGTCTGGAATGTTATTGTTAGCCAGGATTCTTGCAATTGACGTGCGATACTTCCTGGCAATTCTGGTTAACGTTTCTCCTCGGCACACCTTGTGGATCACATATTTAAGAGTATCTTCCACACTTACAACCAACTCCTGCCCGGGATAGATACGGCTTGACCGTCCCAGGCTGTTCAAGCGGCGAACTGCAGCAGTGGTGGTGCCATACTTGCGAGCAATGTCCCAGAGAGTATCACCGCGGCGAACCTTGTGCTTCACAGTTTTCTTACTTGAACTGCTGCTTCTTTCGCCTGAACTCCATGATTCCCCCGGCGGGTTGTTAGATTGGGCATAGGTCGCTGAAGATTTAGTGGCGACGTCATTCTCCCGTTTGAGCTTGGTAGCGCTGGAGGGTATTTTCAACTTCTGGCTTACATAGATACGAGAGCCGCGCTCTATATAATTGATGCGACGCAGAGCATCAACAGTGGTTCCAAAAGCCCTGGCAATATCCCACATAGTATCACCGGAGCGAACGGCATAGATTGAGTTCTTGGCCTGATAGTCGCTGTTTTTTCTTCTGGACGAAGAGCGGTATTCTCTGTCAAGCGGAACTGGAACAATCAGCTCCTTACCGGCATATATCTTTGATCTCCTGCTCAGATTGTTAGCTCCAAAGATGGCATACTGCGAAACCCCATATTTGGCCGCAATAGTACTGACAGTTTCTCCTTTCTTAATCTTGTGCCGCACCCAACTGGTTTCCTTCGGGGAAGGCATGGAGCTATAAGCCAGCAGAAACTTCTCCTTGGTTCTGGCTGGGATTTTCAGAGTGTATTGCTTGGTATTGGGCGGCGTGTACCTCCGCAGCAGCTCCGGGTTGAGGTCTTTCAGCTCTTGTAGCGAGCAACCGACCGTTTTCGCCACCACTGATAGGTCAAGACACCGGTCGATCACCACTTCATCCCAAACTAAATCGTCCTCGTACTCGATATCGTCAAAACCGTATTTTGCAGGGTCCTTGCCAATAATCGCCGCAGCCATTATCAACGGCACATAATCCATCGTTTGACGTCTTAGTTTCAACTTCCAAAAGTCGATGGTTTTGTGTTTCTTGATGGTTCTTCTAACTTTCCCAGGCCCGCCGTTGTAGGCCGCCATAGCCAGCTCCCATGATCCAAACTCGGCATACAAATCCCTCAGAAATTGACAGGCCGCATGAGTTGACTTTGCCGGATCCCGTCTTTCATCGATCCACCAGTTGCGATTGAGGTTATATAACCTCCCGGTAGAGGCTATGAACTGCCATAACCCTGCGGCTCTAGCCCAGGAATAGGCGCGGGGATTAAAACCGGACTCTACCAAAGAAAGGTAAAGCAGGTCCTGTGGAAGACCGTACTCGGCTATAATCCGTAACATCATCGGCGCGTATTTCTTAGAGCGACTCAAGTATTTGGCAAAAGCATCTCGGGCGAGGGTCTGAAAGTATATAATAGACTTTTTCACCCGATCATTCATGACAATCGGGATATCGTAGGTGACGGACGCCTTCTGTTGGCTAGGCATCTGAATGGTGTTGCTGCCAAGATTGTTTTCAAGATCGGCAAATCTTTCAATGATAACTGACGGCGAAACATCTTCCTCCAAATGGCCCAGGGAACGAAGCGCCACCCGGTAATCGGCTATAATGTTATCAATAATAGCTGTGTACTTTCCCGCTTCGGGACTGGCCAAGGAATCGGTTTCAATGTCCAGAGCCGCCAGTACCTTTAGCGCCTTTTCAAAGTAGTACCGGGCTTCTTCCCATGCCGCCTCACGGTTGGCAATGACACCCATGGAATGGTATTCCTCCGCCAGCTCAAACTGACGCCAGATGTCATCATCCACCGCCGAAGCCGAGTCATCAATGTCAGCCGAACCGTAAAAGAGAGTGTCGTAAGGGTTAGTAGATTCGGAAAAATTATCTGGATACTGTTGGTCAGAACTGGAACTGTAAGTAATATCAGCCAAGCTCCTGTCTTTTGCCAAGCTGTCACTGGTGACGGTATTCAGCGAGTCACGGATCGGTGGTATTTCGGAAGAGTCTTGATGGTTGTTCCCCACAACCGTCGAATCGGTCTCACTAAGCTGTCCGGCTCGGCCTGCATAGAGCTGCGGGGAGGAGAGGCCGGTTTTACCGCCGCAACCACTTGACACAATTAAGAATACGACAAGGAATAGAGGAAGCAGAATAGATGATTTTGGGTCTTTGCATTTGTCAATCATAGCCACATCTCACCTGGGTTTTTTTCAGTTTATCGGTACAAACTGACCGGCTCTTTATGCAAAAGCAGCAGCTAACTTGTTGAGACATAGTGCAGAATACCTTTTTGCATGTCAAGTATTATTGCCTTTTATGTACGCCAGCCTGACAATAAATGTTGCACGCCGTTTATAAGAATCGTTTTATCCTCAAAAAACGCTCCAGCGACCTGGTGCCTAAACCAGGTTATCTGCCGTTTGGCGTAACGGCGACTGTTCTGTTTTATCAGATTAACTGCTTTCGATAGGCTTGTTTTCTCCTCTAAATGGTCCAGCAATTCGTTATACCCGATAACGTTGGCTTTTCTGATCTGTTCCTTAAAGCCATTTTGACAAAGATGCCTTACCTCATCCAACAAACCCTGTTGCATCATCCGGTCAACGCGAGCCTCTATGTTGCGATATAGAGTTTGTCTTTCGGGCACCAGGCAAAAGTATTCGTAGCTGTACTGACTTTTCCGGTAAGCGCCGGTTGCAGCAAGTTCGGACCTCGGCTTCCCTGTCAGATAATAGATTTCCAAGGCCCGGATTACCCTGACCTTATTGTTGGGATGCAGCTTAACCGCTTCCAGAGGGTCAATTTGCGACAGCCGGTCATACATCCGCTCTGCACCAACTTGCTCCATTTCTTCTTCCAGTCGTTCGCGTATGGTCAGGTCATCCTTTTCAATCTCGACCACTCCTTCGGTTAAAGCTCGAAGGTACAGCCCAGCGCCGCCGACGACAATAGGAATATGGCCTCGCCCAAGAATATCACCGATAGCCCGGTCGGCGTCATCAACAAACCGAAAGGCTGTGTATCGTTCCCCTGGTTCAATGAGATCAATAAGGTGAAACCTGACTTTCTCGCGTTCCTGAGCGGTCGGTTTAGCGGTGCCAATATTCAGCCGCTTAATGATTTGCCGTGAATCGGCAGAGACAATCTCGATGGGATGTCTTCCGGCCAGCTCAACGGCAAGTGCTGTTTTGCCTGATGCTGTCGGTCCACAAATTATTGATATCGATGTCGATTTTGTGGCTGACCCATAAGTATTGGCTAAGGGAAATTGAGCGTCTTTGTCATTCCCGTGAAAACGGGAATCCATTTCTCTCGGCATTTCCGTCTAATCCATCCGTATTGTGTTTGTACAGTTACAGTTACTTCCTCTGGATTCCTGCTTTCGGGCTTGTTGAAAAAGTCCCGTTCTCGTCATTGCGAGTCCGCCCTTGGCAGACGAAGCAATCTCATCTATTGAATGACAACGAGATTGCCACGTCGCTTCGCTTCTCGCAATGACCTTCAGTGGGTTTTTCAACACTCCCTTTCGCAGGAATGACAGACATAGCCGCTTGATATCAAGGAGATTTTGATGACGACTTGTCAACTCACTCTCTTCACGCACGTCCGAATTGCTTATTGAGGTCAGCCTTACTTATCTTGATAAAAGTGGGGCGTCCGTGAGGACAGGAGTACTTGTTTTCACATTGCAGCAAACGTGACACCAGATGGGTTGCTTCCTGATCAGTCAAGCGGTCTCCGGCCATTACCGCCGAGCGGCAGGCAATCGACTGCGCCATCGCCTTCTTAAGATCATACCCTTCTTTTTTCAGCGAGGCAATATCGTCCATTATTTTCAAAAAGACTTTCTCCGGTGGCTTTTGTCCCAGAACTGACGGCATCGCTTCAATTTTAACCATTCGTCCACCAAAATGCGAAACACCAAAACCGGACTTGTTCAATAACTCCAAAGCTTCCTCGAACATTGCCAACTGCTCCGGGCTTAACTCGATCTGTACCGGAAACAACAGGGTTTGCCCGTTAACAGACTGATTTTCGATCATCTGGAAGGTCTCTTCATACAACACCCGTTCGTGGGCAGTGTGTTGGTCGACGATATAGAGATCGTCTCCAGACTGCAACAACAGGTACAAATCGGAAAACTGCCCTAACAGGCGAAAACCGGCGGAAGGTCCCGGCGAGGCCAGCGATGGGGCCGGTTTTTGTTCTGTTTGAAGCACCTCTCCTGTTTCCCTGTTTACCTTTATGATTTCAGTCGGGGGCTTTGTGACATCAATATCTGGGGCTTGATAAAGCTCGGCCAGCAGGTTAGCACTGAACGGCTCCTGCTGTTGGACACCAGGTATAAAATTTGACGAGTCTTTACTTGAAAGAGGTTCCGGCCGGGAACTTCGATGACCGCTTTGGGCGGACACGGGAAACTCCGCTGACTTAAGAGACGGGATGATTCCGTCTTGACGCAGCGCCTCCTTTACAATGTGACGGAGGGCGTCATGTATCTCCCGTTCACGCGACAGGCGTACTTCGGTCTTGGCCGGATGGACATTGACATCTACTTCCGCCGGGTCAATCGTCAAAAGCAAAGCACCGACCGGATACATGCCGCGCGGGATCAGCTCACCGTAACCGGCCGCAAGAGCATGAGATAAAGTTGGTGAATGTATGTACCGACCATTGATAAAAATGAATTGCCCAAAACGGTTGTTTTGCAACATATCCGGCAGGCCAATGCACCCCTCAACTTTAACCAGCCCAATTTCACCTGCGACCGTCACGAACTCTTTGTTGGGGGCTAACAATCCCGCCACCCGCTCCTTTAGCGATGAACCGGATGGTAAAGAGAACAGCTTGCGCCCGTTCATCGTGAGTGAGAAGCCGATATCATAGCGCCCAATTGCCAGCGCTGTCGCTGTACGCGAGATATGGCGCGCCTCTGTCGTTTCAGCCTTGAGAAATTTCCGCCGCGCGGGGGTGTTGAAAAATAAATTCTCCACCTCAACAACTGTTCCCGATGAAGCGGCCGTTGGCCGTTTGGAATGCAGGACGCCTCCTTCATAGATAATCTCCGTTCCTACCTTGGCTTGGTGAATGCGTGACACCATCCGCAGGCGTGACACCGAGGCAATCGAAGGCAAGGCCTCTCCTCGAAAGCCGTATGAGTAGAGGGTGTTAAGATCGTCAAAGCTGGCAATCTTCGAGGTGGCGTGGCGGGAAAAGGCAATCTCGATCTGCTCTTCATCAATGCCACAGCCGTTGTCGACAATCTTGATAAGTTTGGTACCTGATTTTTCGATGATAATATCAATCCGATCAGCGCCGGCATCGACAGCGTTTTCGACCAGCTCCTTGACGACCGATGCCGGCCGCTCGACAACTTCCCCGGCAGCAATCTTATTGATCACCCGCGCCGGGAGCGGTCTGATGGGTCGATTGACAGCCTTGTCGGTTGAGGGATGGTTCATACCTTTTTTAGAGTAGGGCAGGAGCCTTGCGCTCCTGCCTATTCAGTAGGGAATGTCTCTCCGAGACCTGCCATCCGTCGAAGGCGGACAGGTGTTGGGGACTCCTGCCTACATCTGTAACTCTTCCAAGTTTGAAATAGCGCCGAATATTAGTCATGATCTAAGATAATACCAAAACCTTGATTACTCAAAGCCAATATGTATATTACCGGAACCTTAGAGAGCACCGGCAAGCCTTTTAGAGTAACTCACGAAACCACCCTTCGTCAAGCTCAGGACAGGCAGGTTTGATCTTGCCCTGTTTTGGTGGACAGTTTTCTAAGCATGTTGTTTTTTTCG
>CAZYRH010000015.1:24410-27583 GCA_964650395.1 uncultured Ignavibacteriales bacterium | reverse complement strand
GCTGTTTTTACATCTCTTCAAAGTGTTTGACCTCAGGTTTGGTATGTGATATAATAATTATGTTTATGTTACAGAAAGCTTTGACGAACTATCTTAATTATCTTGGCACAGGGGGCAGGCATTCACCAAAGACGGTAGAGAATTACCGCCGTGATCTCGTGCCCTGGGTTGCTTTTCTCGAAGAGAAGTATACCGAGCTACCCACGGCCGCAAAAAATGATCCCCTTTTCCTGCGTCTGTACCTTCGGCAGCGCTCCGAAAACAACGTTTCCAACCGCTCACTGGCCCGATTTTTATCAACGCTTTCCGGATTTCAAAAATATATAACGAGAAAATCTCAGTACAAACAGTACCTTTTTAAGATACCTCACATGAAATTCTCCGCCAACATCCCGACATTCATCCCCCAAGGCGAAGCGGCTCACCTTTTCGAACATAGCAATACCCGCACTGATAAGGCCAGCTATTTTTATTGGCGGGACTTCACGATGCTCGCTTTACTGTACGCCACCGGAATTCGCCGTGAAGAGCTGGCTGGCATCAAGCTCAGCGATATTGACCTGAAAATGGGGCTGCTCACCGTCACGGGTAAGGGAAACAAGGTGCGGGTGGTGCCTATCGGCGAACGGACATTAGAGGATTTGAGGAAATACTTATCCATGCGTGAACAGTTTGCATCTGATAAAGGGACTCTATCGGCTTCATCCCCCTTATCATCGGCGCTGCTTCTGAACAGGTTTGGCCGACCGCTCACGGTACGATCCATTGACCGGCTGGTGAAGAAATATGGCCGAAGTGAGGGAGTCGATCTTACCCCGCACACCCTGCGACACTCCTTTGCTACCCATTTGCTGGAAAACGGCGCTGATTTGATGTTGATCAAAGAGATTCTGGGGCATACCTCGCTGTCCACAACACAGAAGTACACCCACGTGACTGCCGAGTCGATGAAAAAGGCTTACAAAATGGCTCACCCACGGTCAGGCGCAAAACATTAAGAAGGATAAAGATGCAAGTACATGCAACTACAATACTTGGCCTGATCCACAAAGGACAGGCGGCTATGGCTGGTGACGGGCAAATTACGCTTGATGACACAATCCTGAAAGCTAAGTCGTCAAAAGTTCGTACCATGCATGACAGTAAGATACTGGCCGGATTCGCTGGAACTGCTGCCGATGCCCTGGCCCTGTACGAACTGCTGGAGAAGAAAATCGATGAATACTCCGGAAACCTCCCGAAGGCTACCGTTGAGTTGGCCAAAGAATGGCGAACCGACAAGACCTTGCAAAAGCTCGAAGCCGTCATAGCGGTTACTGACAAAGAGCACATCTTCCTGGTCAGCGGAAACGGCGACGTCATAGAACCGGACGATGGCATTGTAGGTATCGGTTCGGGCGGTTCGTATGCGCTGGCTGCAGCTCGGGCCCTCATCTTTATCAATCCAGGGCTTTCGGCCGAGAAGATCGCGGTCAAGGCTATGGAAATAGCTGCTGACATATGCGTATACACCAATAAGAACATCACAGTGAAGATATTGAAATGAAAAACGAGTATCCCACACCACCAGAGATTGTTACCCACCTTGACAGATATATAATAGGCCAAGCCAAAGCCAAAAAATCCGTCGCCATTGCGCTTCGCAATCGCTGGCGCCGTCAGCACGTGTCCGAAGAACTGCGCCAAGAAATCCTTCCGAATAATATCATTATGATCGGCCCCACCGGTGTTGGAAAAACCGAAATCGCCCGCCGGTTGGCGGACCTGGCCGGCGCCCCTTTTATAAAAGTCGAAGCCTCGAAATTCACAGAGGTCGGTTATGTCGGGCGCGACGTGGAGTCGATGGCGCGTGATCTAGTTGATATTGCGGTGAACATGCTCAAGATGGAAAAATCCCGAGTTCTGCAGGAGAAGGCCGAAGAAAACACGACTGAACGACTACTTGACCTCCTCTTGATGCCGGCGCCCCAAAGCGTCAGCGGTGCCCCTACTGAAGATGATCAGATCGATTCAATCTTGAGAACGCGTGAGAAATTCCGCCAGAAGCTTCTCGAAGGCAAGCTGGATGACCGTGAGGTTGAAGTTGAAGCCCCCCAGAGCCAGTTTCCGGTTGTTGAAATATTCTCACCGATGGGTATGGAAGAGCTCGGGGTGAACTTCCAGGAAATGTTCTCCGGGCTTCTTCCTAAGAAAACAAAACGGCGCAAGATGCAGGTCAAAGAGGCCCGTAAGTTCCTGATGAACGAAGAACTCAGCAAGCTGGTCAACATGGATGAGGTCATCTCCGAAGCGCTGGAACGGGTCCAGGAATCGGGAATCATTTTTATCGATGAAATAGACAAAATTGTCGGAGGCAACAGTAAAACAGGTCCGGACGTCAGTCGTGAGGGAGTCCAGCGAGATATCCTGCCGATTGTTGAAGGGAGCGGCGTCATGACAAAATATGGGATGGTCCACACTGACCACATCCTTTTCATCGCCGCCGGTGCTTTCCACGCCTCCAAACCTTCCGACCTGATTCCCGAGCTGCAAGGGCGCTTCCCCATACGAGTTGAACTAGATTCGCTGACCGCCGGCGACTTTGAACGGATTCTCATCGAACCAAAGACGGCTCTGGTGAAACAGTATAAAGCACTTTTAAAAACCGAACAGGTTGACCTTGAATTCGCTCCTTCTGCCATCCAGAAAATCGCCGAGTACGCTGAACGAGTTAATATCGAGTCGGAAAATATAGGCGCGCGGCGGCTGCACACCGTATTGACCACTTTACTTGAGGATATCCTGTTTGAGCCACCAGTCAAGAAAAAGAAAGTTACTATCACGGCCAGGATGGTCGACAAGAGACTATCGGCGATAGTAGAGAACGAGGATTTGAGCCGGTATATTCTATAAGCGAAGATAACTTGTTCTTATACAATAGAATAACTATAATGGGGGTAAAACGTGTTATTTGTTAGTGGCAAAATAAGTACTTGATTGTTGTTAAAAAACAATATATATTACCGATAGGATAGGTAACGTTAAAGCAAGAAATCGACTATTTCTTAAAACGGGTTCGTCTAGCAATAAGTGAACGAGATTACTTTCTTGTTGAAAGAGAAAAGAACCGAAGGTCGCTGAATGAGTTGGATTTTACCCCTGCACAGGTAAGAGAGACCCTACTTAACCTCACT
>CAZYRH010000015.1:0-24310 GCA_964650395.1 uncultured Ignavibacteriales bacterium | reverse complement strand
GAATGAGTTGGATTTTACCCCTGCACAGGTAAGAGAGACCCTACTTAACCTCACTTAAGAGAGACCCTACTTAACCTCACTACACAAGATTACTGTCGGGGTCCTTTTATAGATTCTGAGATCGTAAGCGGTGAAGTCTGTGAGTTTGGTGTTGAGGTTGATGGAAAGGAGATCTACATCAAGCTGGCTGTGGTTGAGAAATACAACCTTCATTGCTGCAAGTGTATTTCTTTCCACAAGGCAGAACGACCAATGGAATATCCGTTGAAAGGAAGTGATTAGAATGCAAGAGTTCTGTCCACACTGTAATGACATCACTGAAATCGAGGAAATCACTCTTGAAGAACAGTATCCGATTAAGAACGACCTTTTGACTGTTCCTGTCCAGGTATTGAGATGTGGAAATTGTAGGGGTACCTTTGTCACTGGCAGTTTAGAGGAGGTCAATTACCGTACTGCCGCAGAGCACTATCGGAGAAAACACAATTTGCTATTTCCCGAGGATATCAAAGCCCTGCGTGAAAAATACAAGCTCAGTCAAAGACAACTGGGTAAAATACTACGATGGGGTGATTCAACGATCTCCCAATACGAGAATGGTAAAATTCAGGATGCTGCCCACAACGATTTGCTAAAGTTGCTCCGCTCTTCCGGAGTAATGGCGAAGCTTCTTGGTGAGAATAAAGAAGCTTTGTCCGAGGCTGAAACATCCCACCTTGAAAGCAAACTTGGAGCTTTAATGGTTGAAGAACGTAAGTTGGAAGAACGTATAGAAATGAATTCGCTGTATGATAGCTTCGCCATAGAATTCACCGGGAATCAGAAGTTTGATATAGGGAAGTTTACAGAGACCGTTTTGATATTCTTGAGCAAGAGTGGTTCAACCTACAAAACAAAACTGCTGAAATTACTTTTCTATGCAGACTTCTTGTTTTTCAAGTCTTTCAATAAATCCATTACCGGTATTGTCTACGCAAAGCTACCGTTTGGACCAGTCCCAGAGGATTATGTAACCTTATTAACCTTTCTAAGTAAAAGTAAAAACAAATATATTGAAATTGAAGTAGTCGAGTTCCCCAATGGCCAAGAGGGAGAGCGGCTTAAGCTTCTGGAAACCCCATCGATGAGAATGCATGCCCCAAACGAAGTAGATGTCATCCACTATGTCTGTAAGACGTTTAAGGACTATACTGCCGTGCAGCTATCTGAATACTCACATAAGGAAACAGCCTACATTCGGACTCAAGATAACATGCCGATAAGCTACAGTTTTGCTGATCAGCTATCGATAACACAATAACGCTACACTATAAATACCTTCACATCCCCTATAAAGTTGTTGACGGCAATGTAGAGCTTTGACTCGGCCGTCTCATAGTCCGTTGATTGGCTTTCGAGACTGTTGCTGAATCCACTGGCTCGCTTCTCCCCAATGTCGATATCACCAATGAAATTCGAGCTGTGGATGTAGAAGGGCATGTCCCTGGGGACAAAGAGTCGGACATCACCAATAAATCCGGAGATGATCATCCGGTTGAGGCCATGGACCAGCCGTCCGCCGTGCAATTTTATTTCAGCGTCGCCGATACCCATCGATACGTCAACGTTTTGAAGGCTCATATTGGCACAATCGATAAACAAATCCCCCAGAAACTTGCTATACTTAACAACTCCTGCCCCTGTCTCTGCGCCTGCTTTTGCCGATGGCGGACCGACTTTGGTCTCAAATGATGCTGGTTGTGTGCCAGCGCTGGGAATTCCAGTCGTTTGAGTTCCTCTGTAGTCCTGGCGGGGGCTGGCTGACTCGCCGGCTTTCATGGAAGAAGCCCAATCCTGCATCTGAGCTTTCAGCCTGTCTTCCTGGCTTTTCTTTCGTACAATCAACCATATTCCCAGCAGGATGAAGGCAAACGGGACCAAAAACCTGATTAGATGACTAAAAGTGAAAAAGTAAAGGTCCATCGAGCGCCCCAAGAGAAGCAGGCCTAGGAACACTAGAATCAAACCAAAAATAACTTTCTTACGTTCCATAGCTAATGCTGTTCAACTATTTAGTACTACCTAAATTCAATACGTAATATGGCCTACCGGGTTGCTGTGGGCAAGAGTTTCCTTTCCAATCCTTTTACGTCTTTGGAAAGGTTAAGAGAACAGTCTTTCCTTGGAGTCCAGCCAACCGAAAAAACCTCCGAATGATCGAAGGCTGAGTCTTAATCTCATTTATTCCCCTTGGAACCAGAACTTAACAGCGATCCCTCATTCCACACAGCCCATAACTGGAGCCGAACCGTTCTGGAACAAATAAGCAACCAAATAGGTTAGGTCCTCGACTGAGATATCACAGGAGCCATTGACGTCGGCAGTATTGAGTACCGGGGGTGGGGGGCCGCCTCGGAACAGGTAGTCAACAATAAACGTCAGGTCACAAATATTCACAGAGCCACTCATATCGACATCACCTGGTATTACTGTCGTGGGTGAGAAGTGGATGGTAAACTCAGCTTGATCCAAGTAGCTGCTGCCGTTGTCATCAACCAGGACGGTGAACGTGAACAGGCCGGTGTCGCTGGTTGTACCACTGACGACGCCATTGCTGTCAATGCTATAGCCCGCAGGAAGAGAACCACCTGCAATTGACCAGGTGTTGGAACCGGTGCCGCCTCTGGCTTCAATCGTGTCCTCGTAGGCAAAATACTGCCGGCCGTCGCTTAATTCCTCATTAAGGGTAACAATAAACAATTGCCACTGCTTATTGAGTTGATATTTCAATACCCAATCAGACGGGTCGAGTTTTATTGTGCTTACTGTGCTCGGAAAGTTGAACTTAAACAGGCTGGAGCGCTTATCTATCCACAACGTCAGCGTGTCGTCCGGCCAGGATGACAGATCAAAAAAGAAGTCGACCGGCATGGTAAAAACCTGGGGATCGGATGTCTGCACTTGAGCAACATGGAGGAATACATCATAACCTCCGGTGTCGGAAGGCTCCTCCCAGTATGACCAGTGATAGTTGGGACGATACTCTCCATAGATCCACTCATCGAAAAACCAGTCAAGCTCAACTCCGGTGGCGCTTTCAAATACATTCTTGAAGTCCTCCGTAGTGGCGGCGGCATACTGGTACTGAGAATGATAGTAAGCATTAACGCCGGCAAAAAAGAGGGAATCGCCGAGAACTCCCCGCAGCATGTGTACTGCCCAGGCACCCTTGTCATAGACAATTGAACTGAAAATATTCCAGACGCTGGAAGTATCATATATATAAATCGTGCCGCCTCCGGAGTAGTCCATCCCGTTCATATAGTTATGGTAGCTGTCCCATCCCTCTGTTCCCAGGTAATAGAGCGCTTCGGAGTAGGAAGCCCACCCCTCATTCAACCAGATGTCGCCCCATGTTTTGCAGGTAATCATATCTCCCCACCACTGGTGGGAGAGCTCATGAACCACCACCGGCGTTGAGAACCCAAAATCTGATCCGCTCGTGGAGGTCATTGTCTGGTGCTCCATGGCCCCGCCCCACTGAAAGTTTGAGTGGCCATACTTCTCATTTACGAATGGATACGGACCATAATTGTTGGAATAGATTGTAATAGCTCCCGGTGTCACACTCAACTTGTCCAGAGAATAGGTGTACCTATCGGGGTAGACGGCATTGACGATCGGCATGGTATCCCGATCACCGTTATAGACCCATTCGTCATACCAGACCGCATACTCTGAGATGGCCAGTGAGAATAGATACGTGGTCATGGGGTAACGCACCGAATAGTAGAACGTGTTCGTGGTGCCGCCATTGTATACAATTGAATCAAGGGTGCCATTGGAGCCAACGTAAAACACCGTATCGACTTCGACGGCGATACTAAACGAATCCGCCTTGTTATCCATACGGTCCTTGCATGGCCACCAGGTGCGAGCAAAATATGGTTCGGACAGCGTAGAAATGACCTTTTTACCTAATCGGGTATCGAAAGCAAAGGCCTGAAAACCACCTTCTGTCGGGTGACCATGGTAGTAAAAATCGAACCGAAACTGTTCACTGGTGTTGTACGAGGCGTCCAAGGTAATAGTGACGATATTGTTAGATCGCGAATAGGAAAGTATACCCGATGGCGAGACGATTGAGTCTATGGTCATGTTGTCGTAAAAGTTAACTTGAAGCTCGCTGACGTCGTCCTCAGCGGCCAGAGCAACAAACTTGACCCGGCCATAGATTATCTCAGCAGTGTCGTCAACTCGAATGAAAATGTCGTAAAAGAGGACATCATAGTTCGTCTGGGTATATATAAGTCCTTCTTGCGCAGCCAAATTACGGGCGAATTGCTTGTCCATATAGGCCGAGGCCTTGGCTTCCCACATCTTCTGGTGGATCAGTGAGGGCGGAGCGTTATCCCAATCGATCCGTTCATCATCAGGGCCTGCGGCAAAGGGTGACGAAAAGATAAAAAATAGAGGAAAAACGGTGAGGATGATTTTCGACAGTGTTGGTATAGTTTTCACTGAGGTCTCCAACATATTGTGATCTAGTTCATTAGCCTAAGTTTTTCCCTTTTGACAGCCATAAGGATACCCGAAGTAATAATATTTTACTTACCTTATAATATAAGGTAAGTGAATATCCTTTTATATCAAGGCAACTTGTGTCTTAACAATTCTTGACCCAATAACTATCATCTGAATATATATAACGGTCGCTGCAGAGACAAAGTTTACTTGCCGGAGAAATCTATTGGGAGAAACCCTGGAGCTTTTTATGCCGGGAGAGCCGGTTCACTCAATGAGATTCGCTGCTCTGTCTGCCAATTCAAAGGTACAACGAAAAAGCGCCACTACCGTGAGGCAATGACGCTTAAAAAATACCGGCTGTGGCTTTTACTTATATGGATTCCCGCAAGGGATTGGACCATATTGAAACAGATAGGCTACAAAATACGTCAGATCGGCTATATTAACGGCGAGGTCACAATTCAAATCTCCTACTATTAGCTCTGGTTTGGGCATTGGCCCGTAGCGGAAGAGATAATCGACCATGTAGGTAAGATCCGCAATGTTAACACCAGCATCGTAGTTCAGATCGCCGTGGAAACGCCATACTCTCAACAACAAGTCCACCTTGCGAGGGCTGTTAGTGGCCGTTGGAGCCACCACAAAGAATGAATCAACATATTCACCGAAGAGATACCCCGCAGGATTAACAAACAAATCGAGCACTCCCGGCACGTCGCCGCTGTCCGGGTTGGGAAACAGCCAGGGAACATCCTCATCAATCTCCCACAGCATACAACCGCCGAACCGGTTTAGGATTTCAAAGGCGCTCGGTATGGTGGGACCGGAGTTCTCCTGCACAGGGATTGTATAACTGTCTTTTGACAAATAGATCTCTGGCTGGCTCAAGCCTCCAATCATGTTGAACTTAACAATGACGGTCTCTGGGGAGTTGATGGCTTTTTGAGCAGAAATCAGGAGGGTGTCGTAATATGTTCCCAGAGGCAGTTGAAGATCGTTGGCTATCACAGTAAACGGGGATGGTGCTATCGCCGAATCGATATCCGTTGTAAAATAATCCGACTCATAGATCAGTTTTAGCAGCAAGGGGTTATCACCACCAATGTTACTGACAAAAAAGGTGACTCTGGGCATATCCACTCCGGCTCCCATATCGCACTCAAAGACATTAAGCTGAACAGTATCCGCTGTTAGATATAACTCAGCCGGATTTTCCATATAGTGAAATAAAAACACAACCGGGAATGGTGAATTTATGGCTTCATTCGAATACACCCACAACGTGTCGTAATAGTCTACTCCGGACTGACCGCCCATAATTTTAAAGCCAACCTCGACCACTTGCGGTGCCGTACCGGAAGGTGGATCGAGAGTGAAAATCCGGGAAGAGTTTTCCTCAAGCCAAAAATTCATTGTCCCGCCGCCCACATTATTGATGAGAATGTCCCGTGGCGGAACTGAAGATGCCGGAACCGGCACAATGATGTAGTTAAAAGATGAGTCGACATCGATTACCGGCAAATCGGATGCAACTGTAAGAGTAACAGGTACTAAGACAGGATCGTTAGTGGCATTGGGATCACTCACAACTATGGTGTCATAGTACGTACCGAAAGACAATCCCGTGATATCTACGGAAACAGTGACATCACCAGAATCAATCCCGGAAATAGGATCGAGAGTCAGCCATGTTTCGCTTTTGGATACTGTCCAGTTAAGGGTGAACCCACCCGTATTAGTTATGGTCAACGTCTTCGAAGGTGGATCGGACTCCCCGGCTATGGCGTTGAAGAAGAAGGCGTCCGGAGTGACGCTTATCGTTGGCGGAGGTGGTTCGATAACCAGCACTAGTTTCATGTATTGCGGCGAATTAGCGGCCTCACCCGACTCTACACTCAGAGAGTCAAGGTACGTTCCGACCGTCAAGCCAGTCGTGTTTATGAGAACGTTTATAGTCCGGGGTGTAGTGCCCTGAATTGGATTCGGCACAGCCCAGCTAATATTCTCAACTATATTGAAATCGATTAGACCGTAGTCAGAACTGACCAAGAAAGGTTGTAGTGGAGGGCTTGAACCGCCTTCGATGCCGGTAAAAAACAGTGAATCAGGGGTGAGGATCAGATTCGAAGGTTGCACCCAGTCGCAATCATGTTGGACCTTCCTCCCCGTCCAGTACGGCAGGTAGTTTAGGCTTCCTTCACTCACAAACAGATATTGACTGCCCGAACTAAAAGTCATCGTGTCAATAACGATTGAATCATTCACATCCCAGTCAGATAAGGTGAAATAGTAACTTGCCCACAATTGACGGGTTGGCGCTCCCGTCACTCCCGGTGCAGATATCGTCGCCCCGCCGAAGAGAAAATGCTGGTTGGCGTTGGTAATGTTGATGTCATCATCTTCATAAGTAAACGGGCCTATGTCGAAAGCCGCGGAAGTCATGGGCGAAGGTACACCGCTGTCCATTTGCAGATTAGAGTTGTCCCAGAAAAACCCCACGGTTGCTCCAATGAGGGTATTAGAATCGTTGAAGACATACACATCAACCTGGACTTGAAGCTGATTGGTAGCTACACAGGGAATCACCGAGAAGGCCAGATCGACAGTGTCTGCTGCTCCGAAATCATTGGGGTCTTGCGTGAATTGCGCCTGGGAAGGCAAAACACCCCCTACAAGCAGGCAAGCCAATACCAGGAAAAGAATCTGTTTCATCTGTTGTGCCTCCATGCTTAGTTTATAAAGTTATGATTATTTGACTTCTAGTTATCTTCTGTTACCATTCTTCACAACCACGAGAGCTTGACTCTATGGCTGCATTTCTAAGACATCATTTCTAAACACATTCCCTCTCCGAGATTTGTTTTACCTTGATGTCTTATCTATCCCTCAATGCCTAATCCATTCAGGCAAACCACCGGGCGCATGTATTGACTATCATTTTTAACCGTAAGATGGGAAACTGTATGTACAAAGTTCATCGAGCCGGTGTTTTCTTATGCGAAGTTATCAGTTTGACTTCCGGGACACTCAGTGCCCCATGCGATACTAATATAACATCCCGGTACTGATAATGTCAAGTGAAATTGATAAGAAAAGATGACCGCGAACGGCCTATTTCCTGTGGGAGGGCTGGTTTGTTATGCCGCCTCTTTTGCCTGGGCGTGTTTTTTTACGTTTGGCTTTCTCAATCTCTTCGGAAAAAATCTTTTCCAATGTGTATGAAGAAGGGGTAAAATCCAAAAGGGAGATTTCAAACAATTCGTCGACACGCTCGATAAACGTAAACTTAATTTTGCGGAGTATCTCTTTGGGCAGCTCTTTGATGTCTTTTCGGTTTTTCCTTGGCAGAGCGACATGACAAATTCCCGCCCGATAGGCAGCCGAAATCTTTTCTTTGATACCCGCTACCGGAAGTACTCGCCCGCGTAAAGTCACCTCACCGGTCATGGCAATATCGTTACGGATAGGGCGTTCCGACATGACTGAAGCTATGACTAAACAGACTGTCACGCCCGCAGAAGGGCCGTCTTTGGGGATAGCGCCGGAGGGGAAGTGAATATGAATGTCGAACTCACGAAAGTCATTAAAATCGATACCCAGCATATCGGCTTTTGAGCGCACATAGGAATGAGCTGCCTGTATCGACTCTCTCATCACCTCGCCGAGGGAGCCGGTTGTTATTATTTCTCCTCTGCCCTTCATTCTGAGCCCTTCGATAAACATCAGCTCGCCTCCAGCGCCAGTCCAGGCCAGACCGGCTGCGGTGCCGATCTCGGGCAGGGTCTCGGCTCTTTCCGGGATGAAAAGCGGAGGACCGAGGTACGACTCGAGATTTTTCTCGTTAATAGTCCAAGAGTGTTTTGGCTTTTCCAGCTTTTCTAAAGCGATTTTGCGGCAAATCTTTTCGATCTGTAGGGAAAACCCTAATAACCCTGCTTCCTGGGTATAGTTGCTGATGATTTTCGACAGGGCTTTGCCGGTGAAATTCAGCTCTGTTTTGGCAATCCGATGCTTTTTAAGGAGGTTGGGTATTATATACCGCTTGGAAATTACTATTTTTTCTTTTCCAATGTAGCCGGGAAGTTCAACGATCTCAAAACGGGGCAGAAACTGCTCCGGGATTTCCTCAAAGGAACGAACGGAGCAGATAAAGAACACTCTGCTCAAATCAAACGGTACCCCCAGATATGTATCCAGAAAGCGGGAGTTTTTACGGCTGTCAATAACCTCCAAAAGAGCCATGTTGACTGATGAGTCATTGTCGAGGTTAAAGCTGTCAATATCTTCAATCAGGATTACCGGATCGCATGTCCCGGCGTCTCGCAGGGCACGGATGGTTTTACCTGGCAGAGCATCGATAAAAGTCCGCTGGGCCCCTTTGATTTCAGCCACCTTAGAAATGCCCCCGACCGATATCCGGATGAACTCTTTGCCCACAGCGTGAGCAATGGCTTTGGCCAACGATGCTTTGCCAGTTCCAGGAGCGCCAATCAAGCACAGGGTGGAACCGTCTTTGGCCCCACTCTGAAGTTTCCTGACAGAAAGAAGTTGCAGGATTTGCTCCTTGAGGTAGGCCGGCCCATAGTATTCCGACGAGAGAATCTTCTTAACATCTGTTATCTTGTAGTCTTCAGGAGTACTTTTCCCCCACGGAAGCGCCAGAAGCCAGTCGAGATAAATTTTGGTGACTCCGTACTCCGCCGAGGCTGTGGGAAGCTGGGCGAGACGATCAGTCTCGAGAGTGGCTCTATCTACCACCTCAGGGGGCAGATGAGAGGAATCTTTGATAAGATTCTTGATCCGCATGGCCTCGCTTCCTTCAAGGAAATTTTCATCGGGTCTCCATTTGAGTTGCTGAAGATGTTGCTCGATGAAGTGTTCTCTTTGCCTTTTTCCGGTACTCTTTTGTACTTTTACGTTCTTATGGATCATGATAGCACGGCAAAGCTCTTCCCTGAGATGGAAAAGCAGTCGCTCGAGACGGCCCTCGATATTTACCGTCTCTAGCAGTTCCTGTTTGGAAGCCAGCGGAATGTGAAAAAGAGAAGCGACCTGATCAGCCAGAAGTGAAAAGTCATCTCTATTCATTCTCAACACATTAAGATGCTCTGGGGAATAGGCGGGGTCGAACTGCGTAATCTCACCTGCTGCTGCCGTGACCTCATCAACTTTGTTTTTGATGCTGGCGGCAGTAGGTTTCGGCGGTTGTAGGTAGTTCGCTGCTGCTACTAGGAACGGCTCGTTCTGGACTATTCTGTTTATGTCTATCCGGGCGATCCCCTCGATCGTGACTGTGAGCAAATCACTCGGCCCTTCTTTGCTATTGCGTATTTCAGCAACAACTCCAACTTGATGGACAGGAGCTTCCTTGCCTCCGGCAGGTTGCACTGGGGAATACGAGACAATAAGCTGTTTATCTTTTGCAAGACAGTGCTGAATCAGACGTCGGTTTTCCGTGCGAGTAACATGAATGGTCACAATCATTCCGGGAAATAGAACATCTGTCCGCAACGGCAATACCGGCAACTCGTCCGGCTTGCCGGAGGATAAAATGGGCAGCTTGCTTTTGCTCTTTATTATCATAGTCTTGCCGTACAGGTTATCTATCGGCTGCCCAGAGAAACCCTGAATACGGACCGGGGTATTGTAAGGCCGGGAAATAACATAAATATGGTTTCAAACAGTTGGTTTCTTATTGACATCTAAACAAAACGAGGTATTCTGTATGTTAAACTGAAAGGTTACTTCCATGGCTATTTCCAGAGCATCACCATATATATGGGTCAAGTGGCTAGCTGGTATTATGTCTGGGGATAATCCATGTCATTGGCAGGCATGGTTTCTTACGAAGAACCAGTTAACAGAAAAGCAACCTTCTGACTTTGATCTTATTTCATGGAAGATAGATCATTCAAGGATGTTAGCGGATCTTACAAAAGAGCTTTCCCGAAAAGTCGGGGCCTTAGTCAGGACGGAATTCGAACTGAAACAAACATTCAATGAATTTGAAGCGACGTTAGCAGGGAAAGCAGACTGCTTGAGTTGGGATACATCTGAACTTACAGTTTATGATTGCAAGACAGGAAAGGAGCGTGATTCAGACCAAGTCCAAGTGATGATCTATATGTGGATGCTTTCGAAACACTCGGATTTTACATCGAAGAAAATTCGTGGTGAAGTTGTATACACAAATCGTAGACAGTCAATAGAAAAGTTACCTGATAACTTTGAAGATAACCTAAACTACTTTGTCGAACTACTGTGTGGTCGTGAAGCACCCATGAAGTCTGCAGGTAGTCCTTGCAAGTTTTGTACCATCACAAAGTCTGATTGCCCTGATAGAATAGAGAATAACCAGTGAAATAAGAGAACTGTTATTCCGATAGAAGGAATCTTATCCTAAGTCAGATTGACAGCTGAAGTCTCAGCACACTTTCGTACTAGGATCCTAATCATTCGCTACATATTTCGACGGCAATATCTTTCTCTTTTTCTCCAATGATATTCGATGTGAAGCTACGATCATTTTATAGATATTGTTCATGATATAATCTGACATCTTTTCACAATAGTTTAGACAATCCGAAGTAGATAAGCGTAAGTATTTTCTTTCAAAGTACTGGTATGTTTTGGTATGGACATTTGGAATAATGATAGCAGTCTCTCTTGAAAATGTCCCAACTGCTCCGTGTGGGAAAGTATAAATCGAATTCGCATATATGGAGATGTTCCGATATTTTTCGACCTGTGATGTCGGGAGATAAAAATGAGACGAATCTAATTGATCTCGTCCGTTTAGCACAAGTATGTACTTAGGTTTAGTGTCGCTTTCTGAGAATTTGTAGTTTTTGCAGAAAAAAAGAGCACCTGGTACGAACAATTGCTCGAAGGTTTTTTTTGAAAAGGCAGATGGGATATCAATCATCAGCCGTCAAATATCTTCCACAAAATCCCGATCTTCTTGTTCAAGTATCATAGCTTCATAAGCATCTTTGTGTCTCTCAGGTTCATCAGCGAAGAATAATTTGTAATCTATCGGAGTATTTCGTTTACTATCATCCCACGCCTTTTGCTTATGAGAAATATCTACAAGCGTTGAGGGGGGTAGATTGCCGTATTTCTGTAAGATGTCGTTTATACAGGAGACTTCTACGTCGGCAAATATATCTAATTCGGCACTGGCCTTAGTCTTAAATATCGGATGTCCTCCTGGCGACTTTGAAAATTTATCTACATGCAAGGGGGAATTAACCTCTAATCCATTCTGAATATCCTTCAAGTAATCATATGCTTTTGTGGGTACAGGACCAAGGTTCATACAGATATAAGCATCACCCAAGATCGGTCTACCGTACTTGAGCAGAAACTCCCGGTCAATGAAATAAAGGAGTTTAACTGCCTTCAGGACATCTAAGTCTGAAACCCTTTCGCACAAAATCTGCATCAAGGCAAAGAACTTTTCCCTATTAAAACTGAATCGAATCATAGCGAGTACACCTACCACCTTAATCTATATATAATATAACCTACACAATTCCTCTGTCAATGCCTATTATCGGCTACAGGTCACTCTCCTCCATTAAACTAGGACGAAGTTGTATTGGATTTGTTGTTCTATTTTCCAAACATGGATTTAAATTGACTTCTCTGATTTTTAGTTCATTCCCCTCAGGCGGATTCGCCGGCCAGGATGCGCACCTCGTAATCGGGATGTGTCTTGAGATTGTCGGAGTCAACGCGAATCTTGGATGGATCGATATTCAGTCGATAGTAGCCAAGCCGGTTGTTCTCAAATACCGGCCATGGCAGATTAAGACTGGAGGTAATCTCGTTTTTCATCCGGTACAGATAGCGGGCCTGATTGAAGCCAACCTCGATATCCTCCTTGTAAATCCATCCCCCACCATTGGCGGGATTGAGCCGCGACCAGGCCAACTTGGCAAAGTACTTAAACGATTTACCGGTCAGCCGGACAGGGAAACCATTGATTCTCACCAAATATCTTTCCCGCTCGTATGAGCCGTCAACCTCGACCGACTCAGGCTGGACACTAAGCGTCATTTTTGCCGGCATACGAGTGGTGTCAACCATTGCGTGCGGTTGCATATCAACCTCCTCTTGAAGTGATTGAAGTTTTTCTTTCAACAAATTCATCTTGCTTCGCCCGATGATGATTTTCTCCAATTGGTCGGACGAAAGCTCCCTCAGATCGGCTACTCTTTCCACCCCGGCCTTTTGCAGGTTTGAAAAATCGCTGCGGTTGAGAATCTCTCCGAAGTATAAATGCAACTGTTGCAGACAGGCGGGCATCCCGAACCGCAAACTGAAGGCGTGTCGGCCGAGTTTTTCTCGCAAAGGGGTCTCTATATCAGTGGCCTCAATCAAGAGAGCCAGGCCACAAACCAGATGGGCGGCTGTTTCGCCAAGGGTCATGATCTGGCCAAGGTGCATCTGAAAACGCGCCTCCAATTTCTGAACCTCCACCAGGCGACTCCACTCATGAAGCAGCAGAAATGCTTTCAACTTAGCCCCCGACAGGTAAGACAACGGCTCTCGACGGTAGTTGTCTCCCAGCAGGATGGCGGTTTCCTCAAGCAGATGGTCAAAATGCTGATAGAGCAGTCTGACGGGGAGGTTGTTGGATAGTTCAAAGCCGCTCAGAATACCGGCCGGCAGACTCCAGCCGGGAGCGCTGAGAGCGAGGGCTGTCCAGCCGGGCATAGTTTGGGGATGACATTGTGGCAACCTATCAAGGAGGTAGCCCGCCTGAGCAATTGAAAGTCCGGCTCTGGCTGTCGCTCGGCCCAGGATCGTGGCGGAAAACTCATCCCTTGGTTCGTCAAGAGTGATCAAATGATGGCCTAAAAGAACGGCCAGGGAAGCGTCAAAATCAGGCGTCTTCTGTCCCGAACGCAGGCAGGCAAAGAGGGTTCTGATGAACAACTCCTTCAGGGATGCCATATCAGAAGCCAGACCGGTGACAATCATATCAAGAAGCCAGTCTTCAAGAGGTATACTGTTGAAAGCAGATTCTACCGGCTCCGGTCTATCAGAGGCAATGTAGTTTTCCCATAGAATTTCACGGTCAAAGTCGGTCTCCGCCAATACGACGGCCCGCCCCGGCTTGGAATTGCCCTTTCTGAGTCTTCCCGCCCGACCGGTCATATTGTCAAACTCCGCCCGGCTGACGGGAACCAGGGTGGGGCGGGTGCCATATTCACCGGAAGAATACTTGACTGTTTCAAGGTAGACCGTGTCAGCCGGTAAATCGACCCCTAAGGCTAAGGTCGTGGTGGAAAATATTACTTTGACTTCACGCTCTATAAATGCTTGCTCAACGATGGAGCGTTGCCGGGGCGAAAGATCGGCATTGTGAAACGCTACCCCACGGGTCAACGCCTGACGAAGCGAACGCACCAGAAACGACGGTTCCTCTTCGCTCAATCGCTCCAGCGCTGTTTTGGCCTCGGGCCAACTGACCGAGGCCGCCAGTTTGAAAGCGTACTCAACGGTTTCCCGGCGGGACTTGAGAAAAACCAGCGTCGAGCCGCTGTCGGACTTGATCTGTTGAATAAAGCCATCAAACGGCTCGTCACCGGCCTCAACTTCCACAAACGGTTCACTCCCATCGAGGCCGTTGTTGTATGAGCGATACCGAAATGAACCTTCCGCCGCCACTCCCCGGACAAGGTCCACCGGCCTGGCTGTCTCTTCAATAAAAGTGGCGCCGAGCCATTGTGCCAGTCGACCTGCCGAACTAACGCTGTCTCCAATCACGGCCGAGAGGCCGATCAACGAAGGGTTATAGATCGAAGCCTGGATTTTTGTCAAAAGCCGTTCCAGTAACGCCCCTCTGGTCGGCTCAGAAATGGTCTGGATTTCGTCAACAACGACAAGCCCGATAGTTTTCAAGACATCCAGCGCGGCTGTCAACAGGAGGTCAAATTTTTCGTAGATGGCCACCGCCACCTGGTAATCGCCGTCCGCGAATCTCCTGTCGTTCTCAGGATGATCGCCCGTCACAAGCAGGCACTTTACACCAAGCGGACTATAAGTTTCTTGGAACAAGCGATGCTTCTGCTCGGCCAGAGACTTCAGCGGCACGAGGATAATCGTTTTCTGGCGATGAGTGAGAGCTTTGACCATCGCCATCTCGGCGCAGAACGACTTCCCCGACGAAGTGGGTGCGGAAATCAGCATCCTGACCGGCTGAGCTTCAAAGCTGTCTTCTTTCTCTCCCAGCAGCCCTTTGCGGACAGCCCGGCTCTGCACCGGCAGAAGCGATTCGCCCTGCCGTTTGTGCCAGATTTCAATGATTCTGGCCGGTATCCCCCATTTACCCAAATCGCACACTCTCATATACGCTCTCCCCTCTGGCGATCCTCAAAAGAATCGCAGGTCGGATTCCAAATGGAGTCCGCCGCAGGCGGACAAAATGAGAAACCCGACAGTATCTTCATCAACGAACGTCGGGGCCCTCGCCCGCCCGAAGCGGACTCGGAACTCAACGTACAAAGGTCTATAGCCAAAAGTGGCTTAGTCACTTTTGCCAACTACTTACCCGCCGCAGCTCTCATAGCCGCATGATTGACAACTAAAACAGCTTCCCAGTCGCACCATAGCGGCCCCGCAATCGGGACAGGTAGCCGCATTTATGTACCGACAGTGGGTCTCACAGGCATCACCTGTTTTATTCTCACCGGAAATCATCCAGGGGACGGGCCTTTCAGCCTCAAGAGCGGCGCATCGACTACTATCCCCTCTCGTATCTGCTGAGATGTCACCTTCCTTGAAAGCCAGTTTGGTCATAACTGAATCCTTTCTTTACTCATACCTCTGTTATCGGCTTATTGGAAGTATACTGCACATACGTGCACTTGTCAAGGGAAAAATGGTAGGATTTTCAGGTTTTTTGTCCGGCCCTGTTTTGTGGAGTTAACTGACGTATTTACAACGGATTAAAGTCAGTATATCCCGCTGTCGGCTGCTCAAGAGGTTGTTCCAAAAGAGCTTTTGTAGTGTTTCGCAAGGTCTTGGTTACGACGAAGTCGGGAGTGTGACCCTGCGAGCGGTTTTCCAACTGCTTGCAGCCCACAGGAGTTTCTTCTCAGTCGGGTCACACCTTTAGCAAGCCAAAGGCAAGACCCGACCAAACGCCGGGCTTGTGAGACAGCCTCTTCAATGGGTAACGGTTATTAATCAGTCAGTTTAAACTCTACCTCGTAGCTTACCGGGACCTTGACCGGGCGGCCATTCTGTATCCCCGGCTTAAATTTGTTCTTGTCTGCAGCTTTAACCGCTGCCTCGTCCAGCGAAGCCGTTCCTGATGATTTTAAGATTCTGACTTTGATAACATTCCCTTCCTCGTCCACCACCACCCACATTGTAACTGTACCGGTAATGCCGGCCTGTCTGGCCAGACGGGGATAGACCGGCTCCTCGTAGTGGATAAACTCGGGGTATATCTCTACTGGAACGAAATCACCGAGTTCGGGCAGATAATCTTCAGGACTAATGTCAACATCGATCTTACCCCCTTCAGCCATCGAAGCAACATCAGGGGGAGCAATCTCCGCCAGCTCATCGCGGGAAGCTATGACCACATCTTCATCGATGACTTCATCGTCAGCGACCGGCTTAGGAATACCAACCTTGGGCGCTGCCACCTGGGGCGCGCTGACTTTCACCTGAGGCGGCTTCTTGACAATACTCGGCGGCGAAGGCAGTTCCTTCTTTGTCTTGATGACAACAGTCGGTAGCTCGGGGGGATATACCTCCTTGGGCAAGGAGGAAATGAGCCACGCCATCACTAAAATCAACACCACAAATGAAAGCGTTATCAGTGTTCCCAGAGCAAAGTTTCTCTGGTATTTGGACTTCAGTTCATATGCACCGTAGGGCGAATACAACGCTTTGGTATACATTACCCATTACCTCTTCCTGGTCCCAACCATGTTGGTTTTACCAGAATTCGATTATCACTTCGTCCCAATCTCTCAAAGTAGAGACGAATCAGAACCCGAATTTGTTCAATTTCTGGTTGTTTTTCTGGTTAGCTCCCGCAACTAACCAGGAAGGGCATCAGCAATGAACTGGGGTGAAAAAAACAGTTACTATTCCGACAGCTTAAACTCTACCTCGTAGGTTACCCAAACTTTAATCGGGCGACCATTCTGTATCCCCGGTTTGAAATTGTTCTTGTACGCTGTCTTGACCGCCGCTTCGTCCAGCGAAGTCGTTCCAGATGATTTATAGACAATAGCCTTGATTACATTCCCCTCCTCATTCACCAAGGCCTTTATCGTAACTGTCCCGGTAATACCGGCCTGTTTAGCCAGGCGAGGATAGACCGGCTCCTCGTGGTGAACCATTTCAGGGTATATCTCTACCGCCACGAACTCATCAGGAGCAGGCAGATAATCTTCAGGGTTAATGGCAACATCGATCTTGCCCCCTTCAGCCATCGAAGCAACATCAGGGGCGATAATTTCCGCCAGCTCTTCGCGGGAAGCTATGACCACGTCTTCATCGATGACTTCATCGTCAGCGACCGGTTTAGGAATACCAACCTTGGGCGCTGCTACCTGGGGCGCGCTGACTTTCACCTGAGGTGGCTTCTTGGCAATACTGGGCGGAGGGCCCAAATCAGCCACGGTCTTGATAACAACCACCGGCACATTCTCAAACTCTTCCTCCGGCAATGCGGATATGAGCCACGCCACCACTAAAATCAACACCACAAATGAAAGCGTTATCAGTGTTCCCAGGGCAAAGTTTCTCTGGTATTTGGACTTCAGTTCATAACTGCCATAGGGCGAATACAGCGCGCTGGCTTGCATTACAAATCACCCCTCTCATTGGCCTGTCGTATGGCTTCTTTAATGATCTTATCATCTTTGCGTTCCCAATCTCCAATCGCATACCGATAGGAGAACTTATCCTCTTTAGATAGCTCGTCTACTTTGATGCGCAACTCCTTGGCCTTGAAAGCATTCCACGAGCGCTCGATAAGGTCGATTTCGTCTAAGATATTCACCATATCGGCATAGTTGGCATCGCGGTGAATCAGGATCAGGGTGTTAAGCTTGGGGTTTTCTCTATTCCGCGCCAGCAACAGCCCCTGAAGAGTGTCGGGATCAAGCTGGTAAACAACCGTATCCGGTTTATTCGGATCGCTTGGCAGTAACATAGGAAGGTTTTCCGGGGTCGGTGTTTTGAGGTTCCACCAAAAGCGACTCTGGTCATCCACTCGAATTGAAAGAAGATTTGACTCTTTGACCTCTACCTCTTCTGACTGATCCGAGGGTGGCAGGTTGATTTCCATCGCCTGAGGCATGGCAAACACCGTTGTCACCATGTAGAAGATCAACAACAACATAACGATATCAACCATCGGCGTCATATCAATGTGAACTTCGAGTCGCCGTTTTGGCCGTCGTAAGCCTTTCTTTTTACCTCGCGGTTCTCGTGCCATATCCTTTCACCTTCCAGTTCTAAGGCAACATCTCTATATAATTATACAGCCTCTCGCTGGATTTCTTTCCTTATCTTGAGTCATAGTTTGTCCATACTTAGCTCGTATCCGCAGGTCCAGCACCAGCGTGGCTATTAGGAACCCACGAGAGCCTCCACCGCCTCCCCCTCCGGCTCAGTTATGATTAGAAATCGCTCCAAGTGGTTTTCCTGCATGGCTCCCATGACATCCTCCATAACCCCGAAGCTTGCTCGTCTGTCCGCTTTGATGACAATAAGGGCCCTCAGGTTTTTGGCCCTCGCCCGAAGTATCTCAGAAGCAACTGAATACTTGTTGCAGGTACGGACTCTCCTGACCTTCGTAATGACTTCCTGACCTTCAATGTTGATGGTTGCCTTTTCAACATAGTCGACATAAATGGAGTCGTACTTGGTGACGGTGACGTTAATGACATCTTTGTCCGGCAACTCGATCATCGAATGCGACGATGGTAACTCTACCGCTTTGGCTTCCGGTGGCTTAAACTGCGTGACGGTCATATAGAAGATCAGAAGCAGAATAGTGATATCCACCATCGGCGTCATGTCGATTCGAATGCCAACCCGAGGTTTCTTGGCCATAATTTAGATCCCTTGTTTGGCCTTCAGGATTTGCATCACTTCAAACGTAGCTTCGTCGGTGGTGTAGTTAAACGCATCTACCTTGTTAACAAAGAAGTTGTAGAAAAAGATCCCCAGAATGCCGGAAAGCAGACCACCGGCGGTGTTGACTAGTGCCTCGGAGATACCGGTAGCCAGCGCCTGCGCGTCGATCACACCACCCTCAACATTGCCCGTTGCAGCAAAGGCACGAATCATACCGATAGTGGTCCCTAGCAAGCCGACCATGGTAGCAATCGAGGCGATAGTCGACATAGCAATAAGGTTGCGTTCCAGCAATGGTCCCTCAAGGGCGTTGGCTTCCTCGACAGCTGTCTGGGTCAATTCGATTCTCTTTTCGGCGCTGTATTCCGAACTGTCTTTGATCTCGCGATACCGTTCGATACCGGATCGCAAAACATTGGCAGTGGTGCCGCGCTGCTTGTCGCAGGCTGCCAGGGCACCGTCATAATCGTCATTCTGCAGCAGCATCACCAGCTTCTTGAAAAAAACCTGCACCGAGCTTTTACCCTTTGCCCCCCGATACAGGGAAAAGTAGCGCTCAATAACAAACACCAGCAACATGACCAGGATCGCAATCAACAGGACGACCAGCGGTCCTCCCATGTAAATCGAGTGGACAATAGGAACTTCTGATGTACGGAAGACCCCATACCACAGACCAAAACCAATCCCAAAAGCCACAATAGCGTTAAGGGTAATGAAGATTGTTTGTTTAACCACTTACAGATTCCTCCACTAAAATATACACGTACATTACTAAATTTCTATTCCTTTTGCCGCGGCCAGAATGAAGGCTGCCAACGACACAAATATCCCCCAGGACAGGCTGTTCAGAAACACCCCTACCCCATAGCCGGATCCTAAGCTGCTATAAAACGTGGTGGCGTCAAAGCTGTAGTTAGCGCCGAAAAATGAGACTATTAGCACTACGACAAAAAGTTCTACTGGAATCCAGTTGAGCCTCAACATCTTTTTGAGTTTAAGTGCTTTCTCGTCAGGGTTACCTTTCACCCCAAAAATGCCGTAAAGGGTGTAAATCGGGAGCGCCACACACAGGATGGTATAAAGCATCAAGATAATGGCGATCAATACAAGTATAAACCCTGATGAGAAGACATAGGAGCCGATACTGCCCAGTGCCAGAATAGCGCCGATCCCGGACAGTCGCGAATACTCTCGATATATCTTTTTCCTGGCTTTCATACCGTGGATGACCTCCTCAGACGAGCTGCTCACTTCGGTCAGGGCAGAATCGGTTTCGGCTTGCTCACTTTCTGCACCTAAAGCCTCGGCCTGCTCATCTGTAGCAGCCAGTACCACTGAGGTGTCGAGGTTTTCATCGGCAGCACTGACCGCAGAATCGCCTTCAACCACTGCAGCCATGGCGCTATTGGACTGCATTTCGGTTACAGCCGGAGCAGTAGTTTCTTCGACAATCTCATTGTAGGCGGAATACCAGGGAATGAAGAGCGTTGCCAGGATAACCAGACATGCTACAGTCAGAACTACCCGGTCACTTATGGAGACCCTTTCCTCTAAGAGGACACATTCCTCTCGAATGATCTTCCCCTTCGAGCGTTTGGCAACAACGGCATCGACAAACTTGGATTTCTCGGCGTCAGATTTGAACAGATCCTTAGGCTTTCCAGGGAATACTTCAAACCCTATGTACTTGAATCGCTGGGAATCTGAAATCCTCTTGGCTGTGCTCTTTTTGTTGTCTTCCTCAGGCATTCACACTCCCTAAAAAGCTGTTTGTGTACTGTTGTTTCGCTTAAAACTCATAGCGTGTATCGGCTTCTCCCTTTTTGCATTCGGCATTGGATGGATCACATTTGAGACACTTCTTGTACCATTCGTTCGCGTTCTTGAAATCCTCAGTGGCAGGTTTTTTCTCGCCGGCTTTGGCTGCGGCCCGCAGGTGATAACACTGACCAATCCACAAGACCAGGTTTTTATCGCCACAGGCACCTTTCTTTGAAGCCTGGCAATTATAGGCCTCTTTGAGGTATCGCAGCGCCTTGGTGTAGTTTTTGGTACACACCCCGCCAAAGTAGGCATACCCGAGCGCCTTTTTCGCGTCACAATTTCCAGGATTAAGAGCGAGCAGTTTTTGATAATACTCGACCCCGTTACTACAGTCAGAAAGCTGATACAGATAGGTGTTGGCCACCATAAGAATTACACCGATGTCAGCCGAATTGTAGGTAAGATACCTGGTTAGGTAATCAACCGCTACTTCATAGTAGTTCTTAGTCGGATCACTGCCGGGATTGCTCTGGTCGCCACTCTCCTCATCGATATCGTCCTCCTCCTCGCCCGTACTGTTAGCAATATTGAGGGCACAGTAGCCTGCATTTTTCAAGATTGCGGCAATGGAAGAGTCAATCCCTAACTCAATTCGCTTGTCATAATATAGTATTGCCTGCTGGTAGCTTTTCATCGTGTGGTAGGCAACAGCAACGTTTTGCAAAACGCGTTTCTGGTTGGGGTCGTTTTCCAACGACTTGGTATAATATGAAACAGCGGTAGCGTAATCCTTGGGCTCACGGTAAAAGTAGCTGTCACCCAACAGCCGATACACTTCCACATCGCTGACGGTGGAATGATTGATCTCGGGATGCTCCTTGACCCACTGCAGATGTTTCAGCAACATCTCGCCGCTCTTCACATACTCCTGCATCCCCCAGAGAGACTTGCCGTAGTAGAAATAGATGTCCTTGGCTTCCACTGGAATTGACAGAACATCCTCAAAGTACTTAACGGCTTCGTCAAAACCAAACAGATGTACATAGGACATCGCCAGTTCAAAATAGACTCGTACGTTGGAGGAGTCGGGCTTAGATTGGGACAAATCAAGGTAACGCTTGTAGGAACCGATGGCATCCTTGAACCGAGCAATCCGGTCGTTATGGGTGGGAGTTGAAAGAGCCGCTTTGAAATAGATTCCCCCGGCCCTCATCCAGGCATTGGCGTAAGTGCTGTCTCGTGAAAGAACGATCCGCAGTTTTTCAATGGCGCAGTTGTAATCTCTCATTGCGATACAGGCCTCAGCCCAGTGGTAGTACACCTCAGTGGAGCCGGTGTCAACCTCGAGGGCCTTGGCATAATAGGTAATTGCCAGAGAGGGAATGCCCTCATAGAAGTTGGCATCGCCAAGGTTGATGAGATACTCCGTGTTGTCCGGGTGATCCACCAGTGCTTCCCTGAAAGCTCGGTCGGCTTGTTGGTATTTCCCCTGTTTGAGCATTACCAAGCCATAGCCGTTCTCAAAAAGGTGCTTGAGTTTCTTTTGGGCCTTCTTGAGCCCCTTTTCCATAACTGCCTGGGCGCTGTCAATCTGGCCCAGTTTCAAATAGCACAAGCCGAGCTGATACAGCGATTCATAGTGCTTGCTCTTTTTCTCCAGGGCAAGCTGAAACTCATCCTTGGCCTCAGTATACTGCATCCGCTTATAGTAGATCAGACCCATGGTATGGTAGTTCGCATAGTAGCTTTTGTCGATCTCTATCTCATGCTGAAGCAACTCAATCGCTTGGGTCGTATCGCCGGATTTCAGCGCTTCAGCAATAGGAAGTTTCACTTCATCCCCAAAAGTGACACCCAGGAAAAGAGGTACGAGCAGACACACCGTAAAACAAATCCTGAATAGATGAGTTGTCAGTCTTATTTTCAAAATTAAATCCATAACTGTTAAGTTATATAATCTTGTATTATTATATTTCTCCCTAATAAAGTCAAGAAAATATTTCCAAAGTTTTCTAACGACATATGCCTTCCTTACAGTTCCGCTCTCCCCTCAAACACTGATCAATCTGTATAAAAAAATACGCCCACACTACCACACCTGTCAGACCTTGCATCCCAACTGACAGCACAGGCCCGAATGTGATCTTAATATACATTCCAGCGACAAGTATGATCACTGCCGACAGCATGTTCAAGGCGCGGACTGTTTTTTCCATCGTTCCCACCCTCCTATAAATTTATACCTATCTCCAGTGACAATTCTTCCAATGCAATGTGTCATTACCCGTCTCTTCTCACATGCGATAACCACAAAAACTGTGCCGAAGGAAAAGATCGAACCTCGCTACATTTATTCTCTATTGAATATCAATGAGATAGCGGGGGAGATAGGAAACTGTGGCTGATTTACTCAATTGGAAGCGCAAATAATGCGTCTCGGTCGGTCAGCGCTGAATCTCTCCTGGGGTGTATTCCATTGTCCCCGAAAGACTTAGTTCTTGCTATAGAAATTGTCTGCCGGTAGCCAGTGATACAGAATTCGTATCCTGGAACTACCTTGAAACACCAAGCTTACCAGTCCCGAAAACGGATGCGGTCGACCCTGGTAATCATATGCCGGGAAAAACCTTAGACGAGCAGCAACCTCACGAACTGTCGACCGCATTCTCTTGCCAACTTTTCCAAACCGGCGGAGGATAACGACACCGTTGGTATCGATATGAAGACTGGCGCTCACGGTATCGCGTATTAAAAGATATTTTCCTGTCAGAGTGAGTTCACTTCCCTGAACCAGGACCGGCACCGGCTTGGCCATCATACCGACCGTATCGGGCAGAAGTCTTATCCGAAATCTTTCCAACAAACTGACGGAATCAAGTTTAGATTTACACCAGACACTGGTGGGATAATTAATGCGCGGGAAAAAAGACACCAGTACAAAGCACTCTGATGGAACTGGGGTCCCGTGCACTGTCGCCGGCGAAAAGTCAGCCCATAGGACAGCCGATATGATGTGCATATTGAAGGCCGGAAAGGAGGAACGTACTAGTTCGACATTGGTTACCTGTCCTAACTCATCGAGGCCAACCCTTATCAGTATGTATTTATAAATCACCGATGAATCCGACTGCTTGAGGTCACAGAAGTACGAGGGGAATTTGTCCAGTTGCGGCAGGTGTATGTTGTTCAACCAAAAAGCCTTGAAGTAGAGGTCGGTATCGACTACCACCCGATTGGAGTCAAGTGGAAAATGTACTTCGGGCAATCTTACCTGCGGTCGAAACTGTAGTATGACAGGCAACCGTGACTCAGTTTTTTCCCCATTGAACGTGGCCGGTTCAAATCTGAACGATTTTATCCAGGCTTCTGCGTATTCGGCAAAAGCCATATCGATTGAGTCTTCAGACGTAACAGTCGTAACCTGTCCCTTATTGTCAATATCGAGAATGAAAGGCACCATCCGTTCGGCACGGAAGTACGGCAGATTCGAAACCGTAACAAGCTCCGGTACCTGCTGAGGGTAAGCTAAGGATAGGCCGAAAAGGCTGGGTCTGGCGTTTGATTCAGCACTAATTGAAGCGGATGCTGTCAGAACCAGTAGAGCACAAGTGATCTTCAGTCGAACCATTGCCAAGACACCTTTCCATTGATCATCAAATCGATTGTCGGTCATGATATGACATTTGACACTCAAAACAAGCGTAAAAGTCTATTGTCAGAAGCACTAGTGTGATGTCCCAGAAATACATGCTAATAAAAAAAGCAACAAATTAAATCGTGGCATGGGCATCTTGCCCATGATTCACGGGCATGATGCCCGTGCTACTGCAAAAGAATATGTGAACATATATTTGGGACGCAACACTAGGAGCTTGTTGAAAAAGGTCTCTTCGGGCAATTTTTGTCTTCTGTTTTTATC
>CAZYRH010000014.1:22174-27773 GCA_964650395.1 uncultured Ignavibacteriales bacterium | reverse complement strand
AACCCCTGCGGTTCCGACACGCTGGCCAGCCTCGATCACAGATCGCGGCCACACACCCGTGACAAAGGGATTCCCGACAGCGCTTAAGAAATGGGTTTGTTTGGTAATTTTTTAGTTTGGGTCGATAGGCGGGGTCTCCGAGGGGTCGGGGTGGGAAAGGCAACGATGCTCTTGCAGGCGTTGCAGTTGCGTAATAGCCCGATGGAGCTGACGCTCGATGGCATTTTGGTAGCGGACGATTTTGAGGGTGTCGGATGAAGAGGGGAGGGCGAGGGTCGCAGGGTCGGTGTCGAACCGATAGCGGCGGAAATCGCGGATGTTGTCGCTGATTTCGCCGGCTTCGGCGCGGAGGGCGCGGCGCAGGCGCCAGTACGACACAGCAATCTTCTCCACCAGCATGTCTTCCAAGATGCCGACTGGTTTGAGTTCTTCGATCAACTGCGCCAGGAGGGCATCGAAGTGACTTTGTTTTTCGGAGCGGCTGCGGATGGGCAGGATGACGGACTTCGCCAACAGGCCGTGTTTCAACGCGTTGAATTTCACACGTGCTTTGCCTGCTGATGTCCGGGGGCCGCAGGCATCGCCTGATTTAGTGGAGCGCTGTGCGTTGCACCGATTGGCCTCGAGCTGCTTCGGGTTAGTGCCTGACATAATTGTGCCTTTCTGTTACAAAAGGGGGTAGGGAAAGAATCAACAGAAAAGTTATTGCGAATTTGTAGGGAGAAGTGCGATCAGAGATTGCTGGCACGTTTATGCGCCATTTAGCGGGACTTTAACGGTATTCCCTTCGATGATTTGCTCTTGCACTTTGGAGAGGGTGCATTGAAGGGCTTTCATCTCGCGGTCAAGCTCCCAGATGCCCAGCTTAGCGTTCCAGCGGTTGTGCCAATCCATAAAGGTGTCGAGTGTTGGACTATCTGGGGGCGGCGGCGCGACATGATGGTACAGGCGTGCTATCGCTGCTTGCTTATCCTCCGGAAACTTGGGAATACGCACGTAATCAAAATACTCAGGCGAGAAATGACCACCAGAACCACCAACAGCCATGATGTCTATCAAACGCATGGTGCGATACCAGTTAAAGATGCAGCGGAAGAAGATGGCCTTTTGAATATCGCCGTCAGAGCGGCGAGCATATAGGCCGTGCGCATTGGTTGTGCATTTCGTCCAATGATCTATTAGCACTATAGAACGGCCCTTCTGAAAACCTGCCTCACCAAAAACAATATCTCCCTTTTTGAGCAATGGAAGACTTTTTGCAGTACCCAGGTAAGGGAGAACATTCATTGTACCGTAAACTGATATGTTCGTGGGAAGAATGAGAGTATAATAATTAGGCCGGTAGGTTTCCGAATCGATTCGTGTGCGAATGATCTTGATTTCAAGGCTTGGACCTGGTGTTACCGTGAATCCCGCCTGTAGAGGTGTATCGCTACCATGTGAGTAGTTTTCAACTAGCAAGATTTTCGACTTATATTCCTGATCATAAATGACTGCATCAAGTCGTTGAAGTGATGACAAATCGGAAATTGACGGAAAAATATATTGAAACTGTCGGCTCTTCTGTTTCGATTCCAATTCGGCTTGTATGACTTCGTGAATCAAGTCCGCTTTGTCGCGAATGGCTTTTTCTTTTTCAACAATGGCTTGCATGAGCGCGGATACATAGCGAATTACTCGCTCAGAGTTGTTCTGACTCGGAAAGGGAATAAGGTAATCTAGCCAGAGTGTCTTGGCATGCGTTATTGTTGCCCCGCGGGCTATTGGCTGGAATTGTATCTTAAAAATGGGATGCTTCAGGAAAGCAAAGAAGTAATATCGATCAGCAGCCGGGTACAGCCGAACAATTCCGCCACTAAACATATGGTTTCGCCAACGGTCTCCATCCACTATTGCGCACTCACCGACATTCGAGTCCTTGGACATGAGAATATCGCCATCGGCTAATGAGGGATCATCAAATACTTTCGGGCTGATCGGCGTTATCGCATCCCCTTTAGGATAGAGGAGGTAACTATGATCCTGAAGCGCCTTTGTTCTTATGAAGAAATGGGTAGAACTCCGCAGATAATGTATAGAACCTGGCTCAACACCCTTTTCAAAAGGATTGGAGAAATGGAGCAGGTCTTTTACACGCTTGACATTCACGTTAGGAATAACGACACGGCGAAACATGGAGGACGACCAGACGGCGTCGCGGGAGGACACTTCTCTAAAAGAGACTTCGCGGGGGACGCGAAGATAGTCCACTACTCACGCCTCCTTCAGGAATAGGCGCTGAAGGGTTTCTTCCTGCCCTATCGCCCATTGTCGGAAGTCTGCGATGGTTTGCGTGAAATCCTCGTCGAGGATTGGGTGGCCATCGGCGTTAGTCATCACTTCGAATGTAGTTTCATCCATGCGATAAACGGGATTGAAGAAGACATTGCGCTTGCTGGTTCGCTTCTCGTAACCGACTCGCTGGATGTCGCTCACGAAAACGGAGTAATCCGATTCAACAAGTTTATTGAGAGCTGAGGAATTCTTTGGTTTGTAAGCGACTATGAGGGTAGTGTTGACGCCTGTCTCTGCGAAAACGTTAGAGGGAAGATCAAAAAGTGCGACAATTCGCATTCTTTCCATCAGCCATTTGCGCACTTGATACCAGCGATTGATAGAAGCTATAGAGTTGGATAGAACGATACCTAGCCGTCCTTCGGGCTTGAGAACGTGATAAGCGTTTTCGAGAAAAACAACGCCGAGATCAATGTTATCTCCTTTACCAGAGAGGCTCCAAGTTTCATACATCTCTATGACTTTGCGGTCGTTAGTAGTCTGTGGCCTATAGGCTCTGTCCTCGCCAAATGGAGGGTTGGTTAGGAGAACATCAAATTGCATGAGTTTTGTGCCATCTGGCCAATCATGCCAGTTACCATCCTGATGTCGTTCGGGTATCAACTCTTTCAGATATGGGGGGTTTCCTTCAATGAATTTGGAAAGGATAGACCCTTTGTCGACTCTGTAAACTAACTTCGCCGCACCATCACCGTTTAGAAGCATGTTAAGCATCGCTAGCATTATCATATTTTCGTCAAGATCCACTCCATAGATATTTGCGTCATCCAGTTGCCACTCAACATCTTTCTCTTGCGCGTTCACGAATGCTAATGAGAGAAAATCACCTATGCCGCAGCACGGGTCAAACACCGTCTCACCATTACGGGGATTCACAATTTTTACGAGAAAGTTAATCACAGGGAGAGGTGTAAGGAACTGTGCTTTCTCTTGTTGCTGGAAGTGATTCGCGAAGTTGTAAAAAACTAATTGATATAGGTCGCTTTTGGATGACCGCACGAACGAGAAATCTTGAAATGACCTGCATACAGTGACGACTGCGCGAACATGATTCTGATTCTTCCAGTCGATGGCATTAGCTCTCAGCATCTTTTCATACTGGCCACTGGCCACGGTGCGTATGGCTTTCATACGCTTGATAAAGTCTTGAATGGGTTTTTCGCTGAGGGCATGAAAAGCCGCTTCTGGGTCGTTGATATAAAACTCCAACTTCTTATTTGAGTATTTCTGATTACGCTTTTCGTCAAAGATTTTAAGAGCGAAGGTCTCAATGAGGATTTGATAGCCGCGTTGGTCCACGAGCCCTGCCTTGTCGAGGGTACGTAGAACTTCGGAAAGGGCTGTTTGAAGCTGCACAGTAGCAATGGAGGTAATAACATCGAGCTCAGTATAAGAGCGACGGCTGCGGTCAATGTGAGCAGGGCTATGGACACGGTGGCGAAGGTCATCGAAGGAGGGGATGTAGATGTAAGGGTCCGGCAGATGAAGGGAAAGGTGGCCCACCTTGCTATCTTTACCTTTCTGGTTTTTGTCCTCGTCATATCGGAGAAATAACCCGTCTCGTCGGTGGAATAGGTAGAGGCGTTCGCGGCCGTAATACATGCCAAGGATATAGGCGGTGGCAGGGTCCTTTTCTTTCATAGCAGGTTTAAGCTGCCCGGTGAAGACTTTTTCGATGTCCTTGTCATCACGTTTGAACTCGATTACAGCGAGAAGGTGCTCATTGAGCCATTCAAGGTCATCAGGGCTGCGTTGCTGCCAATAGTCGTTGTAGTGCTGGAGCCAAGCCGGATCATCAAAGATAGACCCGTCGAGACGAAGCGGAGCGGATGACTTGCTGCCTTTTGGGAAGCGGACCTCGGCTCCGATGTAGTCCTTGGCATAAAGTCCGCTATGAATAAGGCCGTAAATAAACTGCCATTTATAGTACTCCTCTAGCGCTTCTCCTTTGGCATTGCGAACAGAAATGTTCTTCTTGGTTTTACCATCAACAGGGACAAGAGAGGCAGAGAGTTCCTTTGCCTTCCCGATACCCGTGTCGAAGCTGGATTTAGCTTCAGTAAAAGTTGGCATTGATTCCGCCTCTGATCATCCTGTTTTCATGACTTGGTAACGAGATTGCCACGTCGCTTCGCTCCTCGTAATGTCGATTTTGATGCGTTATACACGAATAAATGTTGTGCGAGAGAGGCGGGAATGTCAAGCTTTAAGTAGGCTTGACCTACGGAGCTGAAGTCTTGTTTGTCAACGGGGATATTTCATGTATCATATACCTATGAACGCACAAGTGGTGAAAAACCTTGCCCTTGCCTGCGGGTTTGACCTGTGCGGTATCACCACCCCTGAGGCCATTCCTGAGGCCAGAGAGCATTTCTATCGCTGGCTGGAGAAGGGCTACCACGGTGAGATGGAATGGCTGGCGAGAACGAAAGAGAAGCGAGTCGACCCATCGAAGCTGCTGGAGAACGTGCAATCGATAATCATGCTCGGTCTGAACTACTATCAGCCCAACACGGAGGAAGTACCTGAGGGGTCAGGGCGGGTGTCGCGGTATGCACGCGGCAAGGATTACCACAAAGTCATCGCAAAAAAGGCCAAACATCTGATTTACAAACTCCGCGAGAACCTTGGCCAAAAGTCATCCCATGACTTCTACTGGTGGGTTGATTATGGCGCGTTTTTTGAAAAGGCTTACGCTGAAAAAGCCGGGCTTGGTTTTATTGGTAAAAACTCATTGCTCATCAATGGCCAATTCGGTTCGTGGATATTTCTGTCCGAGATTCTGACCACATTGAAACTTGAACCCGACCGTACTAAAATAACAAATCACAACCGCTGCGGAGAGTGTCGACTCTGCATCGACGCCTGCCCCACCGGCGCCATTGTAGACGACAAGACCATTGACGCCAGACGTTGTCTGTCTTATCTGACTATTGAGAAATCTGGTGATATACCGGACGCGCTGGCCAGACAAATGGACAGTCTGGTTTTCGGCTGTGACATCTGTCAGGAAGTCTGTCCCTACAACGGGGGGGCCATTGCCACTCGACACAAGGAGTTCCTGCCGGAGTACGGGGTGGGAGAGTTTCTTGATGCTCGCCGGGTCTTGAGCTTGCAGTCGAGAAAAGAGTTTCTCGATCTGACTAAAGGAACTCCACTGACCAGACCTAAGCTGGATGGACTTCAGCGCATTGCCCGAATTGTCCTGGACAATCAGTCTCCGCCACAGGATACGCACTAAACAGCCTCTTTACCTTGGAGGTGT
>CAZYRH010000014.1:20160-22074 GCA_964650395.1 uncultured Ignavibacteriales bacterium | reverse complement strand
GCTACTTTTTCAACAAATGAATGATACTGCTGAGGGTCTTTTTCGCCGGAAAGAACGACATCGGCCACAGTGCCATCTTTGCCCTCTATAGAAAGGCGATTATCTTTGCCGCTGGCGTCTTTTTCCAGTGCGACCTTAACCGGCTGTTTCACTGTAACGATTGGCTCGGTCAGTTTCTCGGGGTCATTCTGGCAAGTAAGAAGCTCAATTCCTTCGATTAACCGGCCTTTCTTGGTTATCGTAACACCCATGAAGGGAGAGCCTTGGTTGATTACAACGTCGCTTTTGTTCCGACGTTTCACGCTCATGGTTGACTGGCGATACTGGTTGGTCACATTGAACTTTTTGCAAAAGCGTGACCAGCTGTTTCTTTTGATTTCGGTAGCCATCGTATCCTCCTTGATTAGCTTATTCATTTACCGCCTCTCAAAATAGTCGATGAGGTCGCTTTATTATCTAATTATCGGAAAAAACATATATCCAATTACCGCGTATGCATTCAATTATTATACGGAAGTCGCCAGTCGAATATCAATATAAAATAATGCTCCTTAGCGACAGATTTTGTTGACTCTCCGGCTTGGTCTTTCCTGACTAACAATCGGATAGTCAGAAAAGGAAGTGGCCGATTTCTAACTTCACAAGGTAGACTGGTTACTCCTGCAAATGTATCTCTTTGGCCTTGAACAGCGCCAACTTGGTGAGATAAGGACCAAACCCTTCATAGATAATGACCGACGACAATACTACTGTGGCCATCAAATGGCCCAACTGCGGATGTTTTTCAGTAACGGTAATCACCATCCCGATGGCCACACCAGCCTGAGGGATAAGTGTCATTCCGAGGTTCCTGGCTATCTGAGGTCCGGCTTGGTACTTTCTGGCGGCAATATAAGACCCGATATACTTCCCCATAGGCCTGGCAACCAGGTAGGCTATTCCTAATAGGCCCAGATGGGGAAGCGCGCCAAGATGAAGGCTGGCGCCTGAAAGAACGAAGAAAGCGATGTAAAACGGTATCTCGGTCTGACGCAGTTCGGCGTAAACGAGGCGATGCATCATTGAGAGGTTGTTGGTTACCGCACCAATTATCAGGCAGACCATCAAATGTGATATACCAATGGTTTTAGCCATTCCTATTGCCAAAAGAAGTCCGCCAATGATGACTAAAAGCAATTCAGACAAATCATCGATCTTTTGTTCCCAGAAAGTAATCATGGCTGCGACGGCTCCTCCGATGACAATAGATCCGACCAGTTCCTTAAACAGATCAAGTACGGTTGTCAACAAAGGTTCGGCATGAGCTAAAGAATAAAAGCTGAAAAAGAGGCGGAAAAAAACAAGGCAAAGAATGTTATTCAAAGCAACAACAGCCAGCAGGGTATCAGTCAAAGGTCCTCTTGTCCGGTATTCCCTGACAACCAGCAATGTAACCCCCGGGGCCGTTGCCATACTTACAGACCCCAGAAGTATCGAAAGTCCCAAATCGCCGGTTATTGCGAAAGAAACCAACAAAACGAGGGAAAATGCCCCAAGACTCTCAGCTAGGGCAATCATGATTACTTTTTTACCCATTGCTTTTAAATGCTGGAGCTCGATTTCGCCCCCGATGGCAAAAAGTATGAGTCCTAAGGCGATATCATTGATAATATGGATGTCCTCAAGAGCTGAGGCAGATATAAGACCCAGCACGGATGGTCCAAAAACCAGTCCAGCCAGCATGTATCCGGTTACACTTGGGATCTTGAAGCGGTGGGATAGCTTACCGCCCAGAATACCCAACAGGATCACCATCCCCACGCTTAGCAGTTCATAAACATGCATCACTTCGGCTCAGTCTTACAATTTCTTGTGGTGGCATGATACGATCACGCTCATTAGGTGTCAACTTTACAAGATTTCTAGGCAGATGTC
>CAZYRH010000014.1:0-20060 GCA_964650395.1 uncultured Ignavibacteriales bacterium | reverse complement strand
TAACTAACAAGTTGGTTAAACTAAGCGGTTAGTTGAAAATAGCTGATAAATGAAGAAACCAAAGACAGGCGAAATGTTCCCGGAAGAAAGCAGCACCAGAAAGAGAATTCTAACAGCTGCCTTAGCAGAGTTTTCCGAATTTGGCTTGGCTGGAGCTCGCGTTGACCGGATCGCCCAAAAGGCAGGGGTGAATAAGGCCATGATTTACTACCACTTTTCCTCCAAGAAGGCCTTACACCAAGAAGTCATCAAGCAACATTTCTCAAGAATTCTGACGGCGGCCGGCCAGACTGTCACTGTTTCAGATCGCTTCGAGGACCTGCTCAAGTCGTTTACCGAAGTATACGCCGCGGCATTCTCAATAAATCCTGAATTTGTCAATATCCTCCTGCGTGAGCTGGCTGATTCAGGAAGCGAAAATACCAAGATGATCGCCGATATGATTGCCAGCTCAGGCCTGCCGAAGCAGATCGTAAGTTCTTTCCAGGCTGGAATCGAGCAGGGTCACTTTAGGCCAGTGGATGTCCGCCAAACATTTGTATCGTTTATATTGATGAACGTCGGTTATTTCATCCTGGCTCCGATTATCGACAAAATCTGGGATGTTACCGACCGGGACCAATTCGTCAGTGAGCGTAAAGAAGCAGTAATAGACCTTTTCTTACATGGAGTGAAGATACGATGAAAACGATTGGGTTGCTCTTAGCCTTGACAGTCTGTATTATGACCAGCGCCCCTGCCCAAACAAGAGAACTTTCTCTAAAACAGGCGCTTGAGCTGGCGGTTCAACATTCATACCAACTCAAGAAAGCCCAGGCTGAGCGTAAGGCTTCTCTGGCGGAGCTACAGTCGGCCAAAGCAGCGCGCCTCCCGACACTCTCTGCGGAGGCTTTTGCATACTACAACGATGATATTCCTTCATTTGACATCACCCTCTCGTCCGATCTGACTATTTCGCGTGACGTTGGTAGCAAAGAGAACTATCAAACGAATCTGTGGCTGTCTGTGCCGCTGTTTACTGGGGGGAAAATCACTAGCGGTATCCAGGCGGCCAACTTCAGCCTCGATATGCACCAGGCGCTGGAAGAAGCCAGCCTTAATGTGGTGCTGTATCAAACACGAGTGAAGTATATGTCGCTGTACCAAGCTGACCGGCTCCTGGAGGCTGCCCAGGCTTCAATGGAACGGACCAAGATTATTATGAAGGATATGGCGTCACTCTTCAAGGCCGGGGTGGCTGACTCTGTTGATCTGCTGGATGCCGACTTAGCTTATAACAAGGCGTTTTTGAAAGTGGAACAGGCCGTTAGCGGGTGTCGCTCCGCTAAGATTGAACTGACCTCACTTCTTAATTTGCCTGCCGGAGACAGCTTAGTTATTTCTGACGTACTCCCTCCCCCGGTCGCCAGGGAATTCCTTCATCCTTTTATGTCCAAGCCGGAATTGCGCGCCGCCGATGCCTCGGTGGCGCTCAGCAAGTCGCAGCTCAGGCAGGCACAATCAGCCTATTTCCCGACTATTTCTGCCTATTGCGGCTATTCCTACGGCAAACCGAACCTCGATCTATTCAATAAAACCTGGAGGGATTACTTTACCGTAGGCACCAATTTGACTTGGTCGTTTAACATAGGGAGAAAAGAAGCACGTGAAGTGCAGAGAGCAAAGCTCCTTTACCAAGCTGCCCAGAAGGAGTGCGACGACGTGACCGAGCGGCTCGATCGTGAGGCCCGGCTTGCCTTGGAGCGATTAGCGCTTGTTCGTCAGATGTACAACACGGCTCGACTCAATAAGCGCACATCCTCCGACAACTATCGTCTGGCTACTAAAAAGCATCGCCAGGGGGTTTTGTCATCAAATCGTTTGCTTGAAATTGAAGCTGAACTGAGTGAGGCGGAGGCGGCAGAGGCCTCCGTCACTGCTGATTACTACATTGCGGAAAGCGCCTACTACTTCTCACTTGGCTCGGAACAACTAAAGGAGGGTTTCTAAAAAATGGACTCGAAGTATCTCTTGCCGGCTTTTGTGCTCGCAATCGCGCAGCTTCTAACTTTCACTGGTTGCGGTGGTGAGAACGCTCGTATTGGTGGGTCCGGACTGCTTGAGGCCGATGAGGCCATCGTGTCGGCGGAAACGGTTGGTCGAGTTGTCTTGCTCCGGTTTGATGAAGGCTCCCAGGTGAAAAGAGGCGATACCCTTTTGACAATTGATCCCAGCCGACTGGAGCTGGAACTGGCATCCGCCCTGGCTGGTAAAGAGGTAGTTCAGGCAAGATTACAAACGGCGAAGTTGCAGTTTGAAAAGTCAAAGGAGTCGGAACGATTTGCACAGGCAGAGCGCGATCGCATTGCTACCCTTGTAAAATCAGGCACCGCTACTAAGAAACAGCTCGATCAGCTTGAGCATGAATATGCTTTGGCAGTACTTGGTCGCCAAGGCGCTCTCGCAAATATCTCTGCCAGCAAGGCGGAGCTTGAAAAGATTAAGGCTGACATAAATCGAATAAGACGGCAACTGAAGGATTGCTACCCGGTATCACCGATGGCTGGGACCATCACTGAAAAGTACGTCAAAGCGGGTGAGTTGCTGCAGGCCGGCAGGCCGATTGCCAAGATTTCAGGCCTTGATACGCTCTGGGTTAAGGCGTATTTGCCCGCCGCAGATTTGGTACAGATCAAGGTGGGTGACAAAGCGACTGTTGACACCGAATCGGGCGGTAGGAATTATACCGGCAAAGTTGTTTGGACCTCGGAAGAAGCGGAATTCACGCCTAAAAACGTACAGACTAAAAAGTCTCGCGCTAATCTTGTCTATGCAGTTAAAGTGAGGATTCCCAACACCGACGGGATGTTGAAGATCGGCATGCCGGTTTTTGTAACCATCGAAAGATAATGGCATTCTTAGCAGTTTCCCATCTCTCCAAAGCGTACAAGCGTATTCGGGCCGTTGAGGACTTCTCTTTCCATGTTGACAAGAGTGAAACGTATGCTCTGGTAGGACCGGACGGCGCCGGCAAGACGACCATAATACGAACGCTGTGCAATCTTTTGAATCCTGACCATGGCTCAGCTTTCCTTGGTGAGCTTGACATGTTCAAACAGTTTGACCGGATCAAGCCGCTGCTGGGCTATATGCCGCAGATTTTTTCGCTCTATCCCGACCTGAGCGTGGAAGAAAATCTGATCTTCTACGCCGGTATCTTCGGCATTACCGGCCAACAGTATAGAGAGAAGCGCAACTACCTGTATACCTTCTCGAACCTTGCGCCGTTCTCCAAACGGCGAGCCGGAGATCTGTCCGGCGGTATGAAGCAGAAGCTGGCGCTTTCGTGTGCCTTACTTCATGACCCAGAGCTCTTACTGCTTGACGAGCCGACTACGGGCGTGGATCCGCTGTCCCGGCGACAATTTTGGGAAATTTTGCAGGGCCTCAAAAGACAAGGAACCACTATTGTTATCACCACCCCTTACATGGATGAGGTCGCACGGGCTGACCGGGCCGGTTTTATCTTTGCAGGTAAAAAACTGGCCGAGGGTGCACCGGCACAACTGATCAACCTGTTTGAAGGCAAAGTATATTATCTGGACGTTACGCCTTCAAGCGAACTGGTGCGCAGGATCAACCAGACAAACCTGGTACGTTCAAGACGCTTTGGCTCCGGTATGCACCTGTATACAGCCGCTACGATCGATGAAGATAATTTCTCGAATGCTCTTAAGCAGTTAGGCATAGACCTCGACCGAGTAACGCCGGTTGAGCCCGACCTTGAGGATTGCTTTATCCAGATGATGGAGCGGATGACATGAACCAACTGGCCGTAGTGATAGAAAACCTCTCCCGTCGTTTCGGTCAATTCAAAGCTGTGGATAATATCTCGCTAACCGTCAACAAGGGAGAAACGTTTGGCTTCTTAGGTGCCAATGGCGCCGGTAAAACAACCACTATTCGTATGCTCTGCGGGCTTCTGATGCCCACCTCAGGCGGCGGCAAGGTCGCCGGCTTTGACGTTTACACCCAGCCGGAACTCATCAAGAAGCGCATCGGTTACATGTCACAGAGATTTTCCCTCTATCCCGATCTCACCGGAAGTGAGAACATGCGTTTCTATGGCGCCGCGTACGGACTGTCGACGTCTCATGTTCACCAGCGTATTGCAGCTCTTTCACAGATGCTGTCACTGCACGACTTCATCGATCGCTCTGCTGCTTCTCTACCGGTTGGCTGGCGCCAGCGCCTGGCGCTGGGAGTCGCTCTTTTGCACGAGCCGGAGATTCTCTTTCTCGATGAACCCACGGCCGGTGTGGACCCGGTTTTTCGCCGCAAGTTCTGGGAGATTCTGTACGGACTGGCTGAAGAAGGAGTCACTATCTTTGTGACCACCCATTACATGGATGAGGCTGAGTTCTGCGGACGAATCTCCATCATGCACCAGGGCAGAATTATTCGGGTGGGCCGACCTCTTGATCTGGTGCATGAACTCGGCTGCGAGAACCTCGAAGAGACATTTGTTACACTTGTCCGATCCCAGGAAGAGACCAATGCGCCGTCTTAGATTTATCGCCCAGAAGGAATTCTACCATGTCCTACGCGACGCCCGCTCGCTCACCATCGTCCTGGCCATGCCGATCATGATGACCTTCTTGTACGGCTACGCCATAAACTTGGACACCGAGAATATAGTAATTTCTGTAATAGATTACGACAAAACGCCCGAATCAAGAAATCTGGCGGATCGCCTCTACAACTCGACTTACTTCAGCATGCCAAAAATAGAAGTCGACAACCTCGACCCGGAATGCGCTCTTCGATCAGGCCGGACGCAAGCAGTCCTGATTATCAAATCGGGCTTTGCGAAGGCACTGCATACCGGAGAACCGTTTTCACTGGGGTTGATCATTGACGGTTCAGACAACAACGTGAGCGCCGCCATTCAGAACTATGCCAGTATATTACTGCAACGGTTTCTTACCGAACGGCTGGCCCCCCATGTTCATTTGCCTGTAGTAAAAATCTCTCCGCAGGTCTTGTATAATCCTGATCTGCAATCATCACATTTTTTTGTCCCGGCGCTGGTTGCGATAATATTGCTGATGGTGTCGGCTTTGCTCACCTCGGTGACAATCTCCCGCGAAAAAGAAACCGGCACCATAGAGCAGCTTCTCACTGCTCCGGTAAAACCGATAGAGATTCTATTGGGTAAAATCCTGCCTTACGTGGTTATCGCTCTGATTGACGGGATCATTGTCTTGATCTTCGCTAAAATAGTTTTTGGAGTGCCGTTTGTCGGTTCGCATTTGTTGCTGCTTGGGTTTGGACTCATATATATTTCCGCCTCGCTTTCAATCGGCATATTGATATCTTCGTTAGTCAAAACACAGCAGGTGGCGATGATATTCGCAGTCGTCAGCACGTTACTACCATCAGTGATGCTCTCCGGATTCATCTTTGCCATAAAGAATATGCCGGTAGCGCTGCAACTGCTGAGTTACATTATCCCGGCAAGATATTTCGTCACTATCATCCGGGGCATCATGCTCAAAGGAGCAGGGTTGCATGTTCTTGCCGGACAGGGTTTGATTCTGCTGCTGTTGATGACCATCGCGGTGTTTATTGCTTCGCGCAAGTTTAGCACAAAGGTTGGTTAGTTATGCGGCGAGCATTTGTAGGACTGGTCAAAAAGGAGTTCATTCAAATTCTCCGTGATCCCAATATGCTTGGTCTCATTTTTATGATGCCGCTGATCCAGCTTATTCTCTTTGGTTATGTCGTGAACACCGAGGTTAAGCGCATTGCGCTTGACATATATGATTTTGACCGCAGTCACCTCTCCCGCGAATTTGTCAACTCCATGCGAGCCGGCAACTACTTTGTGCCGAGCCGATCTGAGGTATCACTGAGGGACCTTGAGGAAAGATTTAAGGACGGGTCGGGCGAGATGGCCCTTGTTATTCCGCAAGATTTCTCGGAGAAACTGGTTAAGGGAGATCAGGTCACAGTAGGCCTTGTAGCGGATGGCTCCAACTCCAACTCCGCTCTCGTAGGGCAGGGTTATGCGGCGCAGATTGCCCAGAAGTTTTCACGGCAACAGGCCAATCTCAGTCCGCCGGTGGAAATAAGGCAGCAGGTTCTGTACAACCCGGAGGCCGAATCAGTCTACTTCATGGTTCCCGGCATCGTGGCGTCTCTGCTGACAATGCTGTCGGTTATGCTTACCTCGATGGCTATTGTGCGGGAGCGGGAACGAGGAACGCTCGAACAACTGCTTGTCACACCCATTTCCACAATTACGTTGCTGCTGGGGAAGATCACGCCCTTTGCCATTTTGGGACTGTTTGAGATGGTGTTTGTCCTCATGGTCGGCGTGTTGTGGTTCGGCATCCCGTTTGTCGGTTCGCCGGTATTGTTGTTTGCGCTGTCGGCGGTTTACCTCCTGGCCGCTTTGGGTATCGGGATGTTCTTTTCCACGGTGACGACAACACAGCAGCAAGCCATGTTTTTTGCCTGGTTCTTTTCGATTTTCGCCATGCTGACTTCCGGTTTCTTCACTCCTATCGCCAACATGCCGCAGTGGCTGCAATACATTACCTATCTCAACCCGATGCGTTTCTTTTTGAGCATCGCACGCGGGATCATGATGAAAGGGTCCGGGTTCTTCGATCTCCTGCCCGACATCACGGCCCAGACGGTCTTTGCCATTGTCATATTCAGTTTCTCAGCTCTCCGCTTCACCAAACGCTAATGGGGGCGTTGCTGTTCATAGCTCTGTACAGTGTGGGCGGCAGATGTGGAAAGGCTGTCTCAAAAGCAAGTTGCTCAAGGCAATGAAGGTCGTAATCCTGAGCGGAGAGGGTTTGTCGCAATACAGCGTCATCGCGAGCGACCGAAGGGAGCGTGGCGATCTCAGTGGTGCAATTGCTTCCATAACAAGAGATTGCCACGTCACTGCGCTCCTCGCAAAGACAGTTTATGGAGCTTATGTGGTTAACATTCATGTTTATGACACAGCCTCGGAGTCGAAGGGTATTGACCTTGTGGCAAGGACTTAGTCATGGTTCGACTCCGCTCACTATGACTTTGCAGATGCCCTGAGCGGCATTTATAAACCTTATGGGACAGCCCCCTGGACATCTGCCGCCCACGAAAAGTGATCCGTGGGTCGATTATGGCAATCCATATCCAATGGGAACATCCCCACACAAAAGGCAACATTCCCTGAGTTCGATCCTGTGGACGGCCTGTAACCAATTACAAACCAACAGATTAACTTTTCTCGTCATCGGCATGGAGAATGCTTTCTTTCTTTGCCGGACAATTCCTGCAAGGAGGAGAAATGGGTATTACTATCCGATTTAATCTGGGCAGCTCACTGATCTCAAACAGCCTGAGCGCCAATTATCTTAGTCTGATGAAACCGTTGGAAAGGCTGTCCTCGGGTTTGAGTATCAACCGCGCTTCGGACGGGCCGGCGGCGTTAGCTATCTCCGAGCAGCTTCGCACACAGATCGCTTCGCTCAATCAGGAGATCGAAAACACGTCGACTATGATCGGCAAATACGAGACGGGATCATCGTATGTCAGCGAGCTGCGTTCCAAGTTAACTGAACTGCGTTCCCTGGCAGTCGGCGCCGCCAACGAGGGAGGCAACAGTGAGAGTGCCCAGGTGGCCTACGCCGCTACTTCCGACTACATCCTATCAAACTATAACAACGTCATCGACACGGCTGAATACAACGGTATGAACCTGTTGGACGGCTCTGAGGGTTCTTTGGCCAAGGTTGACCAGCTTGAGGGGATCGATCTGTCTTCCGCTGAGTCGGCCCAGGAATCTATTGCCGTGATAGACTCCGCCATCGAAGGTTTGGACGAAGTGCAGGTCGACCTTGGGGCAACCCAGAGATATGAGCTTGAGGCCCACCATGCATCGCTTCAGGTTACTCTTCAAAATCTCGAAGCAGCCCAGTCCCAGCTACGTGACACAGACTACGCGCAAGAGTATTCCACCTTCCTTGGTGAGATGATAAAATTCCAGGCGAATGCCGCTTTACTGGCTCATTGGAGCATAAGTGCCAATACAGTACTCAATCTATTGAGCGGGTGAGATTAAAATTTATCCCCTTGTTATGTGAGAGTCTTTTTTGCTGACGGTAGGTTTTGTTCTACTCTGTGGCTGAATTCTGATTCTAAAGCCTTTATTTCAAAAAAAACCGCTTTGGGAAGCGGTTAATAGGCATCTATAGGGGTACTGTTATTTTGCAGCCTTTTTGGGCTTCTTAACGCGGACAAGCTTGGTTACCTTTCCGGCCTTCAGGCAAGAGGTGCAGACGGTGATGCGTTTCGGGACACCATTTACCAGCGCTCGCACTGTTTGGAGGTTGGGGTTCCAGCGCCGTTTGGTGAGGTTATGGGCGTGGGATACATTATGCCCAAAGGTTGGTTTCTTACCGCATATTTCACATACTTTTGCCATCTATCGTCTCAACTCCTCTATAGATAAGTCTTCTTTACTTGGTGTAAAACATATCATATATATCGGAAAAGGCAAGAAATATCTAAGAATTCATGGGTAGTAGAAGCTTTTCGCCGTCAGTGTTTCCGGGGGTTCTAAAGTTGTTCGCCAGCGGTAGAATCTTATGCTCGTTTGACTGAGAATCTTAATTGCCATATAATACTTGGAACTCAGGTTCGCTAAACGTATGTAAAAAACATAGAGAATCAACATGCTTGACTTGAAATTCATTCGAGAGAATCCCCAGCTGGTAAAAAATGGCATCGCCAAGAAAAACGATGACTCTGATATTGATAGGATCATTTCCCTGGACAGCCGCAGGCGAGAAATCATTGGGCAGGTTGAACAGTTGAAGGCCACACGCAATAGAGTGTCGGCCCAGATCGCTCAGAAGAAGAAAGCCGGTGAAGCAGCTGACGACGCCATTGCAGAAATGAGAAAGGTGGGGGATGAAATAGCTGCCCTGGACCGAACTTTTAAAGATATTGAACAACAGTTGCAAACCGCGCTCTCGTGGGTGCCTAATATCCCCCATGAGTCGGTCCCGGTTGGCACTGATGAGAGCGCTAACGTTGTTATCCGTGAGTGGGGGAAAATACCCAAGCTTGGTTTTGAGGCCCTGCCTCACTGGGAAATTGGAAACAAACTGGGTATTCTCGATTTGTCCGCAGCGGCCAAGATCGCCGGTTCCGGGTTTTATGTGCTCAAGGGCATGGGAGCGCGTCTTCAACGGGCCTTGATAAACTACATGCTCGATCTTCACACTGCTGATGGCTTTACTGAATATCACACTCCGTACATTGTGACTGCCGACACCATGTTCGGCACCGGCCAGCTTCCCAAGCTGGAGGACGACATGTATCGGGTAGAAAAGGATAACATGTACCTGATTCCGACTGGGGAGGTACCGCTCACGAATCTTTTCAAGCAGGAAATCCTCAGCTACCAACAGCTCCCCATCTATATGGTTGGGGATACGTCTTGCTTTCGCCGTGAGGCAGGGGCCGCCGGCAAGGACACCCGGGGAATGATGCGGGTTCATCAATTTGATAAAGTAGAGCTGGTCAAAATTGTTCGTCCGGAAAGTTCGTACGAAGAGTTGGAATCGCTGGTGGCCCAGGCGGAGAAGGTCTTGCAAGGTTTGAAACTTCCCTACCGGATATCAGAACTGGCGACCGGTGATCTCACCTTTGCCTCGAGCAAGTGTTATGATATTGAACTATGGGCAGCGGGGGTGGAAAAGTACCTTGAGGTATCCTCAGTCTCCAACTTCGAAGACTTTCAGGCCCGGCGAATGAATTGCCGTTTCCGCGATGAAGACAAAACAGTCAAATTTCCTCACACCCTCAACGGTTCAGGGGTGGCACTGGCGCGGCTGATAGCGGCAATACTTGAAAACTATCAGAACACCGACGGTACGGTAACCATTCCAGCAGTTCTCCGGTCGTACTTAGGAGGGGCGGAAACAATAGGATAATGCGACTAAAATCAAACATCTCAGGCACGACGGCGCGCCTCTACATCGGCAAGTCGACCGTGTTCAAGGCGTTCCTACTGGCTGGAGTTGTCGTCATTTCGGGGGTCTTCGTCTGGTATACCTTTGATGTTATTGGTAAACTCCAGATCGACACCCGTTCTCAAGTTGAGAAGTATGTCAAGATGTGGCAACTGGTCGCCAATTCACCCACTTCTGGAAACGAGCTCCAATTTGTTTTCGATGAGATTATAGTCAAGGCCAACTTTCCCATCATAGTCCTGGATGGCGCGAGACAGCCAATCCACTGGCGCAACATCGAGGGAATCTCTCCCACGGATACCTCCCGTCAGGCGCTAGCACGCCTGAGAAACATAGCGGAGAAGATGGTCAGCCAGCACGGAGATTTTCCTATGAAATTTGGTGAGGCCCACGTAAACTACTTCTGCTACGGAGATTCAGAGATTATCAAGCAACTGACAATGATGCCGTTTATTGAAATCGGGATTGTCATTGCCTTCATGATAGTCGCTCTAATCGGGTTTCAGAATATTCGACGCAGCGAACAGCGGCATATCTGGGTAGGTATGGCTAAGGAGACTGCTCATCAGTTGGGGACGCCCATTTCCTCCATCATGGGCTGGGCTGAGGTGATGGAGGGCGAATGTACGGTTGAACAGGTCACGGTGCCAAGTGGCGCTGTTAAAGACGTTGTTGATAATATGAGGATAGATATTCAACGGCTTCAGAAAGTCGCCAACCGCTTCGGACAAATTGGTTCAGTCCCAGACTTACAACCATGCAACCTCAATGAGGTAGTCCAGGATACGGTTGACTATTACTGCCGGAGACTTCCCTTTGAGGGTAAGGGGATCAGTATAAACTTTGTTTCTGGTAGCCTCCCTGCGGTTCACCTCAACGCGGAACTGTTTGGCTGGGTACTGGAGAACTTGATTAAAAACGCTCTTCAAGCCGTCGACCCGAAGGCCGGTCGGATTGATATCCGGACCAGCCACCCCTCAAATAAGAATTGCGTTCTGGTTGAAATAGCAGACAACGGCTCAGGAATCCCGGCCGTCGCGGCGCGCAAGATTTTTCGACCGGGGTTTACAACCAAAAAGCGCGGCTGGGGGATGGGCTTGACACTGGTGAAAAGGATTGTCGAGGAAAGCCACAAAGGCCGGATATCGTTGAAAAGGTCAAAGCCGGGTGAAACGTTGTTTGAGATACAGTTACCATTACCGGATGATAAACAAGGATAGAATATGCCCCAGCCAAGCGACAAAAAAAGAATATTGTGGGTCGATGATGAAATCGACTCCCTGAAATCGCACATCCTATTTCTGCAAAACAGAGGGTTTGAAGTTGTACCGGCCATGTCCGGCGACGACGCCGTTGTCCTTATCTCCAGAGAAACCTTTGACCTGGTCTTACTTGATGAAATGATGCCGGTGAAGGACGGGCTGACGACGCTCGAAGAAATCAAGGAGATCAAACCGCACCTTCCGGTGGTGATGGTGACCAAGTCGGAAGAAGAATCGCTCATGGATGATGCCATCGGGCAGAAAATTGACGATTATCTGGTAAAGCCGGTTAATCCATCTCAGATTCTTTTAGTTATCAAACGGCTTTTGGATTCAAAGAAGATCGTCAGTAGTTCTTCAATGCGGCGCTACATAACTGAAATAAACCGCTTTAACCAAAAACTCTACGGCGATATGGAGCCGCAGGATTGGTACGAGGCGGCTCGAATCATTGCCTGGTGGAACTTGGAACTTGATGAACACAGTGACGTTGGTCTGGAACAGACTCTCGACGGCACTCGAAAAGAATGGAATACCGCCTTTACCAAATACCTCGATCAGCACTACAGGAAATGGCTGTTTGACGATCACCGGCCGGTGCTGTCGCCGGATGTAACCGGTAAATATGTGATCCCCGAATTGAAAAAGCAAAAAAAGGTCCTGTTTTTGGTCGTTGATTGTATGCGGCTCGACCAGTGGATGCTGGTTGAACCACTTCTGGCTGAACATTATAATATCCACCGTGACTACTACTATTCGATATTGCCAAGTGCTACACCTTTTGCCCGCAATGCGCTCTTTGCCGGTATGTTCCCCGACGAGATTCACAGAGTATACCCCGAAAACTATCGCACCCAGGACGAAGGTTCCTTAAATCGTTATGAAGATCGGTTACTCTTCGACAATCTTATCCGCAACGGTTTGCGCCTCGACCGTCAGTTCAAGTATCTCAAAATTAACAACAACACTGAGGGAGAGGCGATTGCCAAAAGGATCGCCGACTTTTTTGACACTCGGTTGGTGACTTTTGTGTTCAACTTTTTGGATATTCTTGCCCATGGTCGTTCCAACAATGTTATTCTCAAAGAGATTGCCGGTACGGAAGCGGCCTTCCGCTCCCTGATGAAAAGCTGGTTTATCCATTCCCCGTTGTTCTCCATTCTGAAGTCCTTCGCCTCGAAAGATTTTACTGTCGTCGTGACAACCGATCATGGCTCCGTTTTGTGCAAGCGCGGAACAATGGCTCGTGGCAAACGAACCACCTCCACGAATCTGCGCTACAAGTATGGCGACAACTTAAATGTCGAGCCTAAAGAATCGGTGCTGATCAAAAAGCCACATCAGTGGCGGCTGCCCTCGTTTACCTTGGCAACAACGTACATTCTGGCTAAAGAAGACTTTTATTTTGTGTACCCTAACAATTATAACGAGATGGTGCGACAGTTTCAAAACTCCTTTCAACACGGAGGGATCTCCCTGGAGGAGTTGGTCGTGCCGGTGGCGGTGCTAACGCCCAGGTAGAGCAGTGCCGAGAGAACTCAACATCATTTCACATTCTGAATCCGAGACGCAAGCGCTGGCGCAAAAGTTAGGGCAGCACTTCCAGAATCCGCAGGTGGTGGTGTTGACCGGCTCCCTGGGTTGCGGCAAGACTGTTTTTGTCAGGGGTTTGGCTGCAGCTTTAGGTATCAATGAAAAGCTGGTCAATTCGCCGTCATTTACGATGGTCAATGAATACCCCGGCGAAAAGCATCTCTTTCACCTGGACCTGTTCCGTCTCGACGATCCGTCACAGTTGCATGAAATCGGCTGGAATGAGTATATCTTGCGCGAGGGACTCTTTGTCGTTGAGTGGGGTGAAAAAGCAGGGGAGTATTTGCCGATCAGATATTACCTGGTGCAATTCAAGATTCTCGATGAACAGCAGCGGGAGATTACTATCTCCCTCGTTCAGCCATGACCAATACGAGCAAGGAAAACATTCTGGCCATCGATACCAGTACCCGCCACTTGAAGCTTGCTTTGAGCTTCGGTGGGGATCGTATGGTAAAGTCCCAGGAAGAGGTCGAGAAATCTCACGGCCAGTTTATCATAAAGAAGATTGATGACTTGTTTCAGGTAGCCGGGCTGAAGATCGAAAAGCTGGAAGCAATTACAGTATGCACCGGGCCAGGTTCGTTTACCGGTCTAAGAATCGGCCTTGCTGCGGCCAAGGGAATAGCTGTGGCTTTGGGCATCCCTATAGTGGGAGTGAATCTGTTTGAGGTGGCGGCGCATGTGCTTAGTAATGTCGACAGGAGAGTGCACATTGTCATTCCTCTCAATCGCGATGAATGTTTTATAGCGATAGTGAAACACGGCTCGTACGACGAACATAAGGTGTCAGTCATATCCTACAGTAGTCTCGTGGCGGTTGTTGGGAACGATTGCGTAGCCAGCATTGGTATCGATCTCAACCGACAATTCCCGGATCTGAGTAACGTCGATATTTCGAGCCAACTGAGTTATGATGGTTCTGAGCTGCTACTACTGGGCAGGCGGAAACTGATGGCAGGTCGGCACGATGATCCAACCCAGTTGGAGCCAATGTACGTTCAAAAATCACAGGCAGAACTCCGATTTGAACAGCGTCGACGAAAGCAGTAAGATACACGTGGCCATCAGGGGAATGACCAAGGCGGACTTATCTGAAGTGGTTGCGATTGAAGAACGAATCTTTTCCGATCCCTGGCCCAGGTCGGTATTTGTAGAACAGATTTCAGGTGAAGGCTGGAGCGCTATTGTGGCTGAAGCTGACGACAAGATAATCGGTTACGCCTGTTATTATATTATAGATTGTAAATCTCACTTGACCAATATCGCGGTGGCTCCCGCGTACCGGAGAAAATCGGTTGCCAAGAGGCTTCTGGAAAGTATTTTACAGATCGTACGAGAGAACGAGAGTGAGTATTTGCTGCTTGAAGTCCGGCCCAGCAATGTAACGGCCAGAGTTTTTTATAAGCGGTGTGGCTTCTCTTTATTGTACCGCAGACCAAAGTATTATCGTCAGCCGGTGGAAGATGCTCTGGTTATGGTGCGTCGTCTTGGCCAAGGGAAGGAATGTCATAGCTGATGGCGTGGTTTAGGAAAGTGAAAGCTGGCCTGGAGCCACAACAGAAAAGAAACATCCCCGAGGGTTTGTGGACCAAATGTCCTTCCTGCGGCGAGATCGTATACAGCAAAAAGATGGAACAAGCGTTGTGGGTCTGCCCCAACTGCAAGTACCATTTCAGAATTCCAATTCAGAAATACATCAGCCTGCTGCTTGACGGGGGACGCCTGGAAGAGTATGACATGACTTTGTCTTCGAAAGATCCTCTCAAGTTCAAAGACTCCAAGAAATATCCCGATCGCCTTAAACAAGCCCAACAAAAGACAGGTGCGGTCGAGGCGATTACTGCCGGGATGGGCGAGATCGGCGGAATACCGGTCTCGTTTGCAATTATGAATTTCGAGTTCATCGGTGGGTCAATGGGATCGGTGGTCGGTGAGAAAATTGCCCGGGCCATCGAGCGAGCAATTAAACACGAGGCGCCGCTGGTTATTGTCTCCTGCTCAGGCGGGGCGCGGATGCAAGAAGGGATTCTTTCCTTGATGCAGATGGCGAAAACATCCTCCCTGTTGGCCGTGCTGGATGAGAAAAAGATACCATACATCTCCATTCTGACTAACCCCACCACCGCCGGTGTTATGGCCTCTTATGCTTCCTTGGGCGATGTGATCATCGCCGAACCCAAGGCTTTACTGGGTTTTGCCGGACCGCGGGTGATCCGGCAGACTATCGGGCAGGACCTTCCGGAAGGATTTCAATCGTCGGAGTTCTTTCTCGAAAAAGGGTTTGTCGACAAGATCGTCGAACGACAGGAGCTTCGCGAGACCGTTATCAAACTGTTGAAGTTCACGTGGAGAAAAAAATGCTGAGACACTCCTACCCCTCGGCCGAGAGATTCATCCTCTCCCGCGAGTTCTTCGGCATGAAGCTCGGGCTTGAAAACATTACAGCCTTCCTCGACTCCATAGGGTCTCCTCAATCACAGTATAAATCAATCCACATAGCCGGCACCAACGGCAAAGGCTCAGTCGCCGCCATGCTTGATGCCGTCTTGCGGACCAGCGGCTACAAGACCGGTTTGTTCACGTCCCCTCATCTGGTCGATGTGCGAGAACGAATCAAGGTAAACGGAAGAAAAATCACCCGGCCCGCGGTGGCGGCTTTTGTAGATCGGTTCCGTCGCGAGTTGTCCAAAAGGAAACTGTCTTTCTTTGAGGTCGTAACGGCGCTGGCGCTGTACTATTTCTATCGTACCAGGGTTGATGTTGCCGTTATTGAGACCGGCCTGGGAGGGCGGCTGGATGCTACCAACGTACTTTTGCCATTGCTAACGATAACAACCGATATAAGCCGCGATCATATTGAAATTCTCGGCTCCTCGCTGAGAAAAATTGCTTGGGAAAAAGCCGGTATTATTAAAGCGTCGGTGCCGCATTTGATTGGCCTGTTGCCCACCGAGGCGGAGCGGATTATTCACCAACAGTGCCGAAAACGGAAGGCGCCGTTTCACCGGCTGAGCCGGCGCGAATTCAGAACTCACCCCCAATCGATGCAGCTCGATTTTAAGTCGAATGGACTGGCATTTGACGGACTGACGCCTTCTCTATACGGGGTGCACCAATTGAAAAACGCAGCCTTGGTACTGAAAGCCGTATCTATCTTAGACAACGATGGCTTGTCTATTTCCAAAGAGGCCATTCAAGAAGGGCTTGTCCAGACACATTGGCCGGGACGATTTCAGGTCGTCCAACGGAAAGGAAAACCCACCCTGGTATTCGACGTTGGTCACAATGCCGCCGGAGTGGCTGCCTTTGTGGAATCGTTTCGCCTCAGGTTTTCGGATAAGAAGGCCTATGTCGTTACCGGTTTTGTCAAGCTTAAGGATCACCAGGCGATGTTCGATTCTCTGACATCCATAGCCAAGTCCTACGCGGTGGTTCCGCTTAAGACAAAACGATCCGCTGACCTGACGGAATTGTTTACTACTATCGATTGGCGAGGAGTGCCGGTCAAGCGATATGGCTCGCCGGCGTCGGCTTTTACCAGCCTTTTGAAAATCTGTCGCGCTGACGATATTATAGTTGTTGTCGGGTCACATTTTTTGGTAGGTGAATTCTTCGAAAGGCTCGGTTTAGGATGACCTCCAAGGAAGGAAAGGGTAAGCCGGTTTCCGCCACTCAGCGGCGAAAGAATAAGCAATCGAAACCGGACGAAAAACCTTATGAGTCTCGTAATTTTCACCAGGAGCTGGAGCAAAGAGCAGCCAAGCTTACCGAAACCAATCGCCAACTGAAAAGAAAAATCTTTGATCTGTATACCATCTTTGAAATAAGCCGCAACTTTAACTCCGTATTGGACTATCAATCTCTCTTGGATTCCTTTGTCCTGACAACCCTCGCCCAGGTAGGCGCTGTCAAAGGGGCTGTTTTTCTCAAGGAGGATGGGCAAGCAGAAAAGTACGTCCTTGCCAAGGGAAAAGGTTCGGGCTATTTCCCCGGACGGGGCCTGTTCTTTGAAGCTGGCTCGAAGCTGCTGGAATATTTGACTAGGCTCAATCGACCGGCCGATATCGGAGAGCTTATGAATGAACTGGCCGCTCAAAATGAGAAGGCGATCTTGGAGAATTTTCACCCAGGTTTGATCGTGCCTCTGATCTACCAAACGCGCTTGAGCGGCCTGGTACTAGTGTCCGACAAGATTTCGGGGCATGATTTTCACCTGGACGACATTGAGTTCCTCTCGATCTTGGGCAACCAAATCTCAGTAGCCATTGAGAATGCGCAGCTGTACGAAGCGGAAAGGAAGGCTGTTAAACAGTTGCGATCGACCCAACAGCAATTGGTAGCTTCAGAACGACTGGCGGCGCTGGGAGAAATGTCGGCCAAGATCGCCCATGAAATCAACAATCCCTTGGGAATCATAGATAACTACCTGCTGTTGTTGAGAAGGTCGTTGGGCAGTGGTATCGAGGCCGGCAATTACACCGACATTATCGGCCAGGAAATTGCTCGGATTGCCCGGATCGTCAAAGAGCTTCTGGACTTTCACCGCCCTGATGGTATGACCTTTCGCAAAACCGATGTAGTGAAGGTAATAGAAGACGTGCTGTTGCTAATGGGGCCGCGGTTTGAGACTTCCCGGATAGAGGTTAACCGACGTTTCGGCACGGATTGCCCGCTGGTGGAGGGGTCGCCGGACAACCTCAAGCAAGTCTTTTTGAACTTGGTCATTAATGCCTGTGACGTTATGAAAGATGGCGGAACGCTGGAAGTTGCCGTCAAGCGTATCGAGGACGAGTTGTCTATTCGGTTCACCGATACCGGCCCTGGCATTCCTGACGACGTAAGGCCGCGTATTTTTGAACCGTTCTTTACCACCAAGCCAGCGAGCGCCGGGACAGGGCTGGGTTTGTCGGTGTGCTATGGAATAATAAAGAACCACGGGGGGACGATAACATATAAAAACACTGACACCGGCGGCTGTTTTGAGATCAGGCTGCTGATAGCCGGTAGATGGCAAAGGCGTGACGAAAGTGACTGAGAAAATCATAATTATTGATGACGAAAAGCGGATGTGCGATTCCCTTACGGCTCTGCTGAGCGACGACGGCTATCAGGTCATAGCATACCAGAGCTCACCGGAGGCGGCGACAGCCATCCGCAATCAGAAGGTCGATCTTGTCATCACTGATATTAAGATGCCCATAATGGACGGGCTGCAGATTCTGCAAGTGGTCAAACAGGTCGATGAAGATATTCCGGTTATCTTGATGACCGGCTATGCCTCACTTGACTCGGCCATTGAAGCTGTTGTTCAGGGGGCGTATGATTATCTGCTGAAACCAGTGGAGTTTGCTTATCTGGAGCTGGCCGTTAATCGTGCCCTTGAGAAACGAAGGTCCGACCTGGCCCGACTGAAGTTGCTGGAAGAATTGAAGCTGTCCAATCTAATTTTGCAGCGCCGAATCAGCGAATTGAACGCCCTCTACGAAGCTGGCAAATCTATCGGTTCCACGGCAAACCTCAATGAGCTGCTCAAGCAGATTGTTGCCTTGGCCTCGTCGGTGACTGACGCTCAGATTGGCTCCATCATGTTGCTGGATGAGAGAGAGCAGTACTTGACGATTGAAGCCGCAATTGGCTTGGATCAGGAGATCATCGATCAAACTCGCCTCCCCATCGGCACTTCCATCGCCGGGTATGTAGCCAAGACCGGCGAGCCGCTGATCGTCGAGGACGTCGAGCATGATGAGCGGTTCAAGAGAATCAACCAGGAAAAGTACGGCGCGGCCTCCTTGTTGTGTGCACCTTTAAGAATCAAAAACCATGTTATAGGTATCATTAACATGTCCAACAAGCAAGGCGGGGAAGCTTTCACAAAAGATGATTTGCGTCTTTTGACCACGTTCGCTTCCCAGGCTGCCGTTGCGGTTGACGATGCCAATCAGTTTGAGAAAAACCGACGCCGATTAATTGAGTTTGAGATTCTTCACGAGGTGTCAGCCGAACTGCCCAACATTCAGTCGATGAATGAATTCAGACGAATCCTCATTGATAAGTTGCAGCGCGTCTTTCCGATAGACTATTCGATCTGGTTCAAGTGGAATAGCAGCAGCCGGATACTGTTCCCTGACGGCGCCTTGGGTACAACTGACATCCCGCTGACGGACAGCGGCGGAATTGATCTACGGAAAATCAATCGCGACAGTATCTCTCTGGCGCCGATCGATCTAAGGGGGCTTAACCTTAAGAACATCCCCAAACTTTCGGCCCTAATCGTCAAACACCTGTCGAAAAACAAACATTTCCCCACCCCAAAGCAAGCTTATATGGCGATTCCCATCATACGGTATGGAGAGCCGGCATACATCTGTTACCTTGGCGCCGACGGAGAAAAACCTTACGGTGATGATGACATCTCACTGGCCCGGTTGGTTATTTCACAGGCCGCGCTCCTCTTTGAAAAAGAGAAAAGCCTGCTGAACGCAACACGTCTCTTGACTATGGGCAACATGATTTCTGAAATCTCCCACGATCTGAGGAAACCTCTGACTGCTATCAAGGGGGGGCTGCAGATTCTCAAACAGCGAGGATCGGAAACAAATGACGCCGAGTTGCTCAAGCTGGCTGAAAATGAGGTCTTCCGCATGAACGAGCTGGTGCGGGAGCTGGTGGACTTTTCCAACCCTAACAAGTATGAAACTGAGAGGTCGGACCTCAGGCAGATCATCACACGTGCTTCGGAGCTGGTCGGGCCGGACATGCGAAAGAAGGGGGTTGAGTTCAGAGCTGAGTTTGAAGATGCAGACTGGGAAGTAATTGCAAATAAGAATCAAATTCTGGAAGCTCTGCTGAACCTGTTCATTAACGCTATCGAGGCTATGCCGGACGGAGGAATGCTTTCAGTACAAGGTTTGGTTGAAAAACCAGCACACAAAAAGACCGATTTCCTCGCCCTGCGTATCAGTGATTCAGGGTTAGGAATCAAAAAAGAAAATTTAACGAAAATATTTGACCGCTACTATACCACCAAGGAGACCGGCACCGGTCTGGGATTGGCTGTGGTAGAACGTATCATCTCCGCTCACGGTGGGACACTGAATGTTGAATCGACAGAGGGTACGGGCACAACCTTTACGCTTTATCTTCCCTACAATTACCATTGAAAGCCTGCCGGGTGACAGACTAG
>CAZYRH010000013.1:0-28048 GCA_964650395.1 uncultured Ignavibacteriales bacterium | reverse complement strand
CTGACGGCGATGAACCTCGTTTTTGCCCAGACTACTCCTGACAGCAGAGCTGTTGTTCCGGTTTCCCTGATCGTCCAATCTACTCCGTCAGGCGAAGTCACAACCATCCCGGAGTCACCCACGGCAACAAACCTCTCTCCGGACCAGGTAATGTCCTTAAGGTGTTCCAATGTACCGGAGGTCTGTGATGTCCACGTGTTGCCGTCGAGAGAGGTAAGCACTGTGCCTGATTCACCTACAGCGACTATTTTTTTCGTTGCAGACGAGGTTACCGCTGAAAGCGCAAAGGTCGTGCCGGAAGTTCTCGGAGTCCAGAGCGCACCATAGGGCGAAGTGAGTATGGTGCCTTTTGATCCTACGGCTACAAACTGGGTATCCGCCCAGGTTACACCATACAGCGGTGAGGGAGGCACATCAGCTATGATTGTCCATTCCTCACCGTACGACGAAGTGAGGATTGTGCCCAGGTCCCCTACAGCGACAAACCTCTCTCCGGACCAGGTAATATCCTCAAGCTCACTGGTGGTCAAAGAATTCTGAGGTGTCCATGACTTACCATCGGGAGAGTTAATAATCATGCCTCCGGCGCCGACGACAACGAATTTGTCACCGGACCATACAATGCCTTTCAGGTTCTCAGTTGTGCCGGAGGGCCACAATGTCCACGTTATGGTATCGAACGATACCAGGATCGTTCCGGAATCACCCACAGCGATAAATACAGAGTCAGACGCCGCTATCTCGTTCAACGGGGTAATCGGCCCGGACGGTTGGAGCGTCCAGGCGGTGCCGTTATTGGAAGTGAGTATGGTTCCACTCAAACCGACTGCAACGAATTGTCCATTCCCCCAGATAATGCTGCGCAGCTCATTGTAATATCCTGACTTTCTGAAAGTCCAGTCAGCACCATTGGGGGATGTAAAGATCACACCGTTCTCGCCAACTGCCACAAACTGCCCTCCAGACCAAGCGACACTTCGGAAACAGATGCGCATTCCTGATGTTGCGTCAACCCATGTTTCTGCGTCAGGCGAAATGAGTATGGAACCATTCTGCCCCACGGCTACAAACATCGTGCCTGACCAAACTATATCATACAGATACAAGCCCAGGTCGGAATTGACGACACTCCAGCTTGTCCCGTCCTGCGACTTGAGCACCACACCGCCGCCAACCGCAAAGAATTGTCCGTCCGCCCACGTCACACCATAGAGGTTCACAGTAATTGGCGTTACAATAGTATCCACATCGTTGGTATTCGCTACTATTGTTGTATCCAATGCTGTCAGGGTGTCCCACGCAAGGCCGTTGCTGGAGGTCGCAATAATCCCGTATTCCCCTACAGCGACCACACGAGTGCCGGATGAAGCAACGCCGTACAGCCAGTTCGATGTCACCGTAGTGTCTATTGCACTCCAAGTGAGTCCGTCAAGTGAGGTAAGAATAGTGCCTCTATCACCAACGGCTACAAACTGTGTGCCGGACCACGTTAATCCGAACAAGTCATTAGTTGTTGGCGACGGCTGTATTGTCCAGGTTAGGCCATCGGGTGAAGTCAGTATCACGCCTTCCTCCCCAACGACCACATACCGCTGCTGTGACTCTGACCAGATTATATCGAAGAGGTAATTGCTCGTGAGAATTGATCTCAGTGTCCAGTTATCCCCGGGCTGGACAACCGGCGATTCGGTGGGGCTATCATTCCCACAGGAACTCAGCATAAAGAGGGCAATCACTACCATCCCAAGCAACCGCCGTTTTATATCAGGCATTAAAGGCTCCTTTCCTGCAAAGTTTCTTCCTTGAAGGGCGATATAATAGGCTCATCGGCAACATCATCAAACACCCGGGCAATATAGGTGAAAGCATATCAGCGGACAACTGAAATTGCAGGCACCAGCTTGGACTTGATGCTCAAATATCATTTCTAATTGTGATAGTACAGATCCGCTTATGGCTGACCGTCAGGCCTCTGGGAGACCTGACCTATGGTTTGTCATATACATTTAGTAAATCATATAATAAGGAGGATAATTTGACGCTTGAATTATTACTCTGCTTGTTATATTCTGACAAAAGAGTTGTTAAACTACGGAGGTTTTCTATGAAAGGTGTATTGCAAGGCATAAGTTCCTTTGTTTTTGTTCTGGTTTTAGCAGGAGCGCCCTACGCCGAGGTACAGCCAAGCCTGTACCCGTCGGAGGTAGAACAAGTGTTGGAGAAAGCAGGCGATAACCGCGAAGAGCTTGAAAACGTGCTCTCATACTTTAAGGAAAGGGATGATACCCTAGGGCTGCAGGCAGCGCACTATCTCATTGCCAACATTGAGGGGCACAGGTACACGGTGTACGGCCTTTTTGACACCAGCCATTCCGAAGTAGAGTTTAATGTTCTCGACCATCCCAACTACAAAACTATGGTAGAAGCTTATGACAAAATCGAAGCTGAGCGGGGTGAACTTAACTTCGAGAAGAAAGAGACCATAAAAGACATCGATGTTATCACCGCTGACTTTCTAATAGAGAACATCACTTGGGCTATCAAAGCCTGGCGGGAAAAATCGTGGGCCAGCGGTCTTTCGTATGACGACTTCTGCGCGTATGTCCTGCCTTACCGAGGCAGCAGCGAACCACTGGAGTCTTGGCGGCAGATCTTCTGGCAGCGCTACCGGGACCTTGACAAAGAAATGAAGAATCCTGATGATCCTGTTGAGGCGGCTAGCCTTATCAATAGCGACATCAAATCCTGGTTTTCCTTTGATGAGCGTTATTATTACCACCCCACCGACGAGGGACTGAGCGAAATGCTGTCAACTCGGATGGGCCGTTGTGAGGACATGACCAATATCACTATCTATGCCATGCGCGCCAACGGCCTGGCAGTCACCAGTGACTATACACCCCACTGGGCAGATGCCGGCAATAATCATGCCTGGAACGCAATTGTCACGCCCGACGGCAGGGTCATCCCTTTTATGGGATCAGAAGTGAATCCGGGAAAATACCGACTGGCAAATCGCGTGGCTAAGGTATATCGGAAAACATTTGCCCAGCAAAAGAACAACCTGGCCTTTCAGAAGGATGAGAAGGAGAAAGTTCCGCCCTGGCTCGCAGGCAAGAGCTACCTTGATGTAACTTCGGATTACACCGATGTGTCGGACGTAACAATCAGTTTTGATCATCCCGTTCCGGACAGCATCCACTATGCCTATCTGTGCGTGTTCAATTCGGGAAAATGGCAGGTTATCCACTGGGGGAAGGTAGAGGAGCAGAAGGCCTTGTTTACAGATATGGGGAAAGATATTGCTTACCTTCCCATGTTCTACATCAACGAAGAACTCATTCCTGCTGGCATCCCGTTCATCCTCGAAAAGGATGGCCGGATAAGAGAGCTTATCGGAGAGCAAAGTGAGAAATCAACCGCAACCTTGGTATCCACGAGCCGACCGCCGAAGGTGAAAGCTACTGAGGCGCCCAAAAAGTCATATCTGATCCCCGAAAAAGAGTATGAGCTATCTTATTGGAAAGACCAGTGGGTTTCAGTAGGCAAGGCGGTAGCAACAGACCAACCGTTGGAGTTCAGTGACGTACCGGTGGGATTTCTGTACTGGCTGGTAGCTGCCGATTCGCGGAAAGAGGAACGTATCTTTACTATTGAGGATGGCAAACAGGTTTGGTGGTAATCATATCAAGCTGATAATCTTGTCTTGCACTTCGAATGCCTGCCACCATACCCACTTAAGTCTGCTCCAAAATTCAACCAACTGAGTCCGAACCTATACACAAGCCCACCTGCGAAACATTCTTTCAAAGTAGTCCAAGCTTGCTAGGGATTGTTATGCTCTGGAGGCAGTGACAGTTCCACGCTTGGGCAGAGCTTGTCGAGAAAGCAGTGGGTGCAGTCCGGTCGGCGGGCCTGGCAAATAGCACGGCCGTGATCTATCATGAGGTAAGCATAGTCTATCCAGTCCTTATGGGGGATAATCTTCATTAAGTCTTTTTCAATTTTCAATGGGTCCTTCTCGATGGTAAATCCTAAACGGTGGCTGATGCGCGCGACATGGGTATCTACCACGATCCCCTCATCTAGGCCAAATCCCGCTCCCAAAATCACCGAGGCAGTCTTGCGGCCCACGCCAGGCAGCTTCACCAGCTCATCAAGGCGTTGAGGCATCTTGCCACCGTGGTTGTCTAGCAATTGTTGGGCTGACATTTTGATCGATTTGGCCTTGTTGTTGTGGAAGCCGGTGGCGTAGATGTCCTGGCCCAGTTGGGTTAAATCGGCGTCAGCAAAATCTCTCATCGACCGGTACTTCTTAAAAAGCGACTTTGTCACCTGGTTGACGCGTTCATCGGTGCATTGAGCTGAGAGAATAGTGGCTACCATCAGTTGATGAACGGTTCTAAAATCAAGCGAGCACTTGGCGTCAGGATAGTGCTTCTTTAAGAGCCTGATAATCTTTTTCACCCGTGGGATTTTGTCTTCGAGATTCTCTTTCAGCATTGCTACTCGTCACAGGAGAGAATGATGACTCTATCGATGTCATTTAGGTCTTTGATAATCACTATGGATTGGTACCGCTTATCGTCTTCAGTCAATGTGGTTACTGCCTCGGCTTGCCCGTAGCCGGTTTCAAACATGATCCGGCCACCCTTGGTCAGATAGTTGGGCGCGTCGCTCAGTATCGTTTTGATAGAATCCAGCCCCTCATCACCGGCAAGGATCGCTATCTTGGGATCGGCCAAAACTTCGGGCGGGAGTTTTTCATACTCCTTTTTAGAAACATAGGGCGGGTTGGAAAGAATCAGATCGAACTTTTCATCTTCGGAGATGGACGAGAAGAAATCAGATTGCCGAAACTCTATCTTGTCAGCGATCTTAAGATCAGCAGCGTTCCTTTTAGCTATTTCGATTGCCTCCTGCGAGATGTCAACAGCAAAAACGGAGCAATCTTCAAGCTCCTTTGCCATCGTTACGGCTATAACTCCTGAGCCGACGCCAAGGTCCAAAACTTGGGGCTTGGTCACGATCTTCTGGCGCACAAATCCAATGGCTGTTTCGCACAACAACTCAGTTTCCGGGGTTGGCACCATGACGGCGGGGCAGACATAAAACTTCCTGCCGTAAAACCAGGTTTCGTTTAAGATATATTGAAGCGGGTAGCGGGTAACGCGGCGCTGTAGCATTTTGCCAAGCTGCGCTACCAGGGAATCGGTCAGCAGACGATCACCATCCAGATACAGGTGGAGACGGTCAAAGCCTAACAAGTGGCACAAGATTATCTCGACCTCTGCTTTTGCCTGGTCAATTCCTGCTTCTTCTAATAATTTGGCTTGGCGTGAGATAAAGAGGGGAAGTTTTTCTTTCACTTCCGCTTTCTACCCTTTGCAGACTTGGTGCCAAGTTTTCCCACTATGAGGGTCCGAAGCCAGCCAATTATATACAGCAGCCCCACCAGCCCAATGAAAGAATAGCAAACAGCCTTCGTCAGCTCAGGGCTGAACTGAATGGAATGGGGAATGAGGTAGATTACCAGCATAATGGCAAAAGCTAACAGGCCAAACAAACCGAGCGCTTTGGGTGGGTAAATGTCGCGACTATTCTTGCCCCTTGCAAACGAGCCGATGCCGGCCAGGGTCACGAACAAGAGAAAGACGAAAAGAAGCTGGGTTTTGTTGTCGGTGGCATCAGTACCGAACGGCACCCCTTCCCAGATGGTGCCGTAGCAGTAATGGTTCATGGCAAAACCGAAGGGGTAGGTACCCAAAAAGGCAGCCAGTGTTGCCATGAAGAAGTAGATTGACATAGGCCGGACATTCTGCTTGCCACGAACGAGAGGAATCGCACACAAGCTACCCATTACTATAAAGAAGACCGTGGCGGTTATTGGGAAGATGTGGCCGACGAGGACAAATGTAGGTACGTGGCCGAAGAACATGAGCTTAAACGGCTTGCCGTCTGGCTGCAGAAAGCCCGCTCGGTAGCCGCCGATATCGTCTCGAATCTCGAAGTAATAGTGAAGATTCCGCCCTCTGGCACCAGTTGACACCATCGCGTAATACAGTCCGGCGGCGGAATCTTCGACTAAAAGGGGCGCAGTGCTATAGCCCCGCAGTGCTGTTGTTTCATCCTGCCCGTGTTTGCTCGATCTAAAAAAAAGATGCAGGTTTGGTTCCATATTGCCGGTAATCTTGATAGGAATCTTTGCCTGGCTTGCTTCTAAAGCACTGGGGACGGTAGTCATCTCAAACGTGAAGCCGTTTTCGGTGTGAGAGATGAACTTGGGGCGTCCTTCTGAGGTGATTTTGGCTATGTACAACAAGAGCAGGGAGAACACAATGGCGAGAATAACTTTTACGTAAGTCATTATTCGGCAGCAGCCTGGGATTGAAGCTTCAATCGTGTTTCTTGATCGTGACGACATAGTGCTTCGTTCAGATCATCGAGATGCCCATTTAAAATCTCATCGAGCTTGTGCAAGGTGAGTCCAATACGATGATCGGTCACACGGGACTGGGGGAAATTATACGTTCTGATCTTGGCGGAGCGATCACCGGTCGAAACCATGGAGCGTCGTTCGGCAGCGATTTTAGCATGTTGTTCAGCTATCTTCTTGTCATACAGGCGAGCCCGTAAAACCCTCATGGCTTTGTTTTTGTTTTTTAATTGGGACTTTTCGTCTTGGCAGGTGACGACCAGGCCGGTGGGGATGTGCGTGATGCGCACCGCGGAATCAGTGGTGTTGACTGACTGTCCCCCCGGCCCTGACGAGCGGTAGACATCAACCTTGATCTCGTTCTCTTTGATCTGGACATCGACATTTTTCGCCTCGGGCAATACCGCTACGGAAACTGCTGAAGTGTGGATCCGTCCTTGAGCTTCGGTCGCCGGGACCCTCTGCACCCGATGTACCCCTGACTCGTACTTCATTAGGCCGTACGCTTGATCTCCGTCAAGGCTAAAGATGATTTCCTTAAAACCTCCCACTTCTGAGGCGTGTGAACCCAGTATCTCAAGTTTCCAACCTTTGGAATCGGCATACCGTTGGTACATTCGGAACAAATCGCTGACAAACAAACCAGCCTCGTCTCCACCAGTACCGGCCCGGATTTCGACAATAGCTGCCTTGTCGTCATCCGGATCGTGGGGAAGAAGTTTCAGCTTGAGTTCCTTTTCGATGTGATCAAATTCGGCTTCATAGGCAGCCAGTTCCTCGCGGGCGATAACCACTAATTCCTCATCATTATCCCGGCCGATGATTTCTTTCGCTTCGTCCATACCAACCTTCGTCTGGCGGTATTTTCGTCCGATTCGCAGGATGTCCTCAAGGTTCCGTCTCTCCCGGTTCAGCTCTATCATTTTCCGCTGGTTGGACAGAACTGCCGGATCCGCCATCTGCTCATCGATGGCTTGCAATTTCTGCTCAAGCTTTTCAACTATATCAAGCATGGTATTTATCCATTACTTTCATGGCCAATGGTATAGAAAATCAGTAAATTCAGCAAGGGGATATATCTTAACGGCGGCTACGAGACGGTCGTTCTTTTCGATGCGATTTTTGATTCGGTGAGGCCAAGGGCAGACTCGAGCGCCACGATGGCCACCTCAAGCTGGTCCATAGAAGGTTCGCTGGTAGTAATTCTCTGAATCCAGAGACCAGGTCGAATAAGCAACCGAGTGATTCTGTGGTGGCGAGTTTTTCCTGACAGTTTCAAAAGCTCGTACGAAACTCCTGCTACAAACGGCAGCAACATCAAATGAACTCCAAAACGGGTCAGCAGAACTGGCGGATGGCCTGTCCAGATGGCATAGATGGTGTCAGTGACAGCGTATATCAGGATAGCAAACAGAGCTACGATGATAATGAAGGAGGTTCCGCAGCGAGGATGGAAACGGGGATGAAGAGCGGCGTTTTCAGGGACAAGCTCGTCCTGCATCTCATACGCATATATCGACTTGTGCTCAGCACCATGATACTGAAAGATGCGTTTGAACTCGCCAAAGAGCGAAATCACCCAGACATAGGCGACAAACAACGTTAACCTGGTTCCACCAGCTACGAGATTAAACCAGGCGGCACTTTTGTCCAATTTGAAAAGGTGAGAAATAGCCAGAGGTAAAAAGAAAAAGATCAAGATGCCAAGACCGAGGGCAAACACAGCGCTTAATGCCAGCCAAAGAGAATTATACCGACTGCTGGTTTTGTCAACATCTTCGACTTCGCCCGTGACCTTCTCTTTCTCAAGCTCTTTCATGGCCACCTCAGCGGAGAAATTTAACGTCTTGATGCCGAACACCAACATTTCAGCAAACACTACCACCCCTCTCACAATTGGGAGGTGGAGGAACTTGGAGCGCATTGTGAGCGATATGTAATCTTCGGTCTTGACCAAGATCTGACCGTCAGGAATTCGCACAGCGGTGGCGACCTTGTCTTTGCTGCGCATCATCACTCCTTCAATAACGGCCTGACCTCCTACGTTCAAATCCGGCATATTAAATCTTGTCTGCTTTAGAGGGCTTTCTGGCAATAATCACGTCTAAATGGTTCACCACAAGGATTCACCCTGCAGCGCACAGAATACACGAACAGAGGCACAAAATAGCAGCCCCTTTTGAGGACTAATCATTCTTTTTGATCTGTTTACCGTACTTCCGACGAAATCGCTCGACTCGACCGGCAGTGTCAATCAACTTTTGCTTACCGGTGAAAAACGGGTGACACGCCGAGCAGATATCGACATTGATGGTCTTCTTGGTCGACCTGGTGGGATAGGTTGCTCCACAGGCGCACGTAATGACCGTGTCATACAGTTTCGGATGAATACCAGCTTTCATTTTAACTACCTCGACAGGCTCAACAATTCCATAATAAAGGGGATTCCGTTATCTTAATCGGAAACCCAAAACAAAAATATATCAACTTTTCCTGACTTAGCAAGAACTATCTTCGATAATTGCCGGGCCTGTTTTTGCAACTAACCGCTATACGACCACTTATATCATTTTCTAATTGTGATATGACAAATTGTAAGGCAGGAGTCCCTGACTCCTGTCTGCCTTCGGCGGATCTCGGAGAGACCTGCTCTGCTGACTTTATGGTTTTGGCAATGGTCATCATGGAAACAGTTTTTTGATCATTAGGGTTGACCAATAGTATTTCTCATATACAAGGTGTCTGACAGTAAAATGGCGAGCGAATATCGTCTTGAGCTGGTCTCGGGAGAAATAGTTCTTCAAAATGATATATTTTTCTCCATTTTCCAGATACCGCCTTTTGAAGTTGTTGCCGTGTTTATCGATTTCCACCGACTCCAACCGGGGACCTTCTGCTGGCGTGTTATTGTCGATAAGCCAGATCGGCCCACCGTCTATCAATGGCTGAGAAATGTTTTTGAAGAACAGGTCATATTCCTGCTTTGGTTGGTGTGAGAACCAGAAGCCGAGCGTGACCAGATCGAAACATGCGGCCTGAAAGGGAAGTTTACTCAAATCAGCCTGAAGGAACTCAACCGGGGCACGGTAGATCTTCTTACAGGCCTCACGGAGCATCTCGATGGAGATATCGACGGCAGTAATAGTGCGAGCTGTTTGCGAGAGTATCTGAGTCCAGTAACCGGTGCCGCAAGCAAGGTCGAGAACATCTTTGCCCTTCGCAAGTTCTTGCAGATGCTTTGCCGCCTTATCGATTTCGGCTCTGCGCTCAGGCACTTCGCGATAGTAGATCTGCTCATATTCCGGCGCGCGCGCCCGGTAATAGTTAATCGTTTCTCTATCCCGCATAGTTTTCCTTAATAGTGGCGGCAAGCTTTTGCCCCAGTTCATCTGCTTGAGCTAAGGTCTCTTTGTCCCCTGAGACACTTCCCGGTCTGGTGAAGTTCGGTGAGCAGTATTTAATCATCCCCTCGTTGGTCACTTCAACCCACTTGAAGAAACCAGCCACCACCCGCCGCGCCCCCTCGAACCAGCCCCGTTGACCGCCGACCAGTACCATGGCACCAGGGCGTTTTCGTTTTAATCTCCTGATAAAGTGACGATTAGGATCTGTGTCGTTGAAGTCGGGGGGGCGGAAACAGTTGAAGCGATCGATGAACATTTTGGCCTGTGCCGAAACCGAATCAAAATAGACCGGCGAACCAAACAAAAGACAGTCGCATCGTTCCAATTTGGTGTAGATATCAGTTAAGTCATCATCAAAGAAACAAAACTTCGGAGTGGGCGACTCGCCACATGACTGGCAGGGGATGAACTGAAGGACGTTAAGTTTCACAAACGTCGTGGACACCTGAAATTGATCTTGAACACTACTTGCGATAGAGTCTGCCAGGCGTTTCAGGATTATATCAGTCGAGGACTGTTCCACCGGTGAAGCGGAGATGCTTAACAAGTTAATCAAGAGTGGTTCTTTCCATATTCTCTAAGGTTGCGTACAGCGAAAGGATTTGTTCTTCCAGCTCATGTTTGCGCCGGGAGGCCTCATGCAGCTTTTCCCAGTCGCTTTTAGGAATGGTGTGGCGTATATCCTCCTCCAGTTGTTCCAGTTCTTTCTCCAGGTCGGTTATCTTCGACTTGGTAGATTGAATCTTTTTTTTGTGACGGGCCAGACGCTTAGATTTTTCCTTGAACATAAGATATGCCTCTTTAGATGCTCCATCCTTCGCCTTCACCGGGGCCACCGGCTCGGCTGTCTTTTCCCTGAAATAGGTGTAGTTACCATCATACACTTTGAGGCGGCCGTCGTTAAGGTAAAAAATGCGGTCGACCACCTGGTCAAGAAAATAGCGGTCATGAGTCACAATCAAACAGCTCCCATCGTAGTCCTTCAGCGCATCTTCCAAAGCCTCGCGGGAGTCGAGGTCCAGATGGTTGGTGGGCTCATCGAAGATGAGAAAGTTGGCCGGATGGTACAAAAGCCGGGCCAGAGAGAGCTTGGTCTTTTCGCCGCCGGACAATGATGCCACCAGCTTGAAGGAATCCTCTCCGGTAAATCCAAATCGGGCCAGAAACGACCGCATTTTGCCTATCTCAGCCGACGGATCCATCTCCCAGACGGTGTCAAGGACGTTGGCTTCAGAGTTCAAGTCGGCCAGCTCCTGGTCGAAGTAGGCTACATCCACATTGGCGCCGAGCTTGATCTCGCCGCACATCGGTGCCAATTCACCGATAAGAGCCTTCAAGATAGTCGTCTTACCCGAACCGTTGCGGCCAATGAGGCCGACCCTGTCGCCTCGATAGATATCAAAGCTGGCCTCCTTGACGATTGTTGATTGAGTATACCCAAGTGAAACACCTTCTACAGATAGAACGTGGGCAAAGGAACGTCCTGAGGATTGCACTGGAACTCTTGCGGTCTGCCGCTCAGTCAGGGAAGGCGGGAGCCGCTTGATGCGATTAAGGTATTTCAACTTGGACTGGGCCTGTTTGGTCTTTTGCCCGGCGATGTTACGGCGGACAAACTCCTCGATTCTTTTGATTTCTTCCTGCTGGTGTTTATAACGGTGCTCGTGCAGCCTTTTGCGTTCGGCGCGCTCCACTAAGTATTTTTCAAAGCTGCCCCGGTAAGACTCGATTCTGCCGTAGGTTATTTCCCAGATTTGTTCGACTGTGGCTGTCAAAAAGGAGCGGTCATGCGAGATTATCAGGTAACTTTTGTCGCATTTGCTTAGATATTCCTCCAGCCATGTTGTCGACTCTATGTCGAGATGGTTGGTAGGTTCATCTAAAAGCAGCAGGTTGCCGTTGCCGGCCAGGGCGCGCGCCAAGCCAGCCCGGTTCTTTTCTCCACCGGAGAAGTTCTTCAGTGGCTCATGGAAGCGATGGTGTTCAAATCCCAATCCAATCAATATGATCTTGACTTCGCTTTCAAAGCTGAAGCCGCCTTCGAGTTCAAACTTGCTTTGCAACTGTCCCAGACGGGTCAGGCTGTCTTTGTCATGAGGTCTGGTTGACAAGTACTCTTGAAGGGCGTTTATCTCCTGCCGCATTGTCAGCAGGTCTGTTCTGGCGGAGGCAGCAAAATCAAATAGGGAAAGGTCGAAGTACTCGGTTTTGTCCTGTTGGATATAGTCGATGCGGCAGGATTTCGACCGGTTCATCACTCCGCTGTCGATTTCCAGCTCATCGGCTATGATTTCAAGCAGAGTGGTTTTACCAATCCCGTTTTTACCCACCAGGCCGATTCTGTCATCCGCTTGGATCGTGAAAGAAGTATGATCAAGAATGACCTGGTCGCTGAACTTCTTGGAGATTTTTTCCGCTGTCAGTAGTGTCATGCTTATTCCTCGGCGGGAGCGCCGCGGGATAAGAGCATCTCGGCGAAAAGCAGTAAGACCGCTGCCCACAAAAAGACCTGCCACAACTCCTTGCCGAACCGCATCTCGGAGATTGCCGCAGCCAGATTTGTTTTGCTGTCCAGCAGGTGATAGTTCTTGGTGCCTAATGAGGTGGCAAATTGGTCGACGTCAACCGCAGAAAGATTAGCCTCGGCAGGATTGATGTTAATGGCGAAGCGGTCAATTTCTCGCCCGATGTAGCTGATGTGGTAAATTCCCGGCCGATCGGTTGGTTTTGGGTGAAGAACAAGGGTGCCTTTGTCTTCTTCAGGGGGAATGTTATAGCTGGCGCTGTCAGGGGTGGTTAACTCCAGAGGGATGGTGAAGGAGCCTTTCATTGAGATGTTACGGGTGATCTTGTCGCCTGAAAATAGGCGGAGATCAAAGCTCGATAGGTTGGAAGCAAGGTACTCTGCGACTCTGGCGATGAACGGAACGAAGAAGGCATGGCCGGTCAGGTCGGAATAAGGCGGTGCGACCGGGGCGCAAAAGGTCAACACCTTTCCTTGGCCATAATTAGCCTCGACAAGCGCCGGTCGTCCGCTGGAAAAACTCGCCAGCGTCTGGGCCTCGCGCTCCAGATGGTGTTTGGGCAGCGTATAAAACTTAATTTCAGGTGGTTGGTCTTTTTCAAAGTGGTAGACCGAAAAAACAGGGTGATCCACCTCTATTGTCTGAAGAGTGTAATACCCGGCGCGAGTGAAGTTCTGTTTGACCGGTTTATCGAAAATTACGCCGGTCACGTCGGACCAGTTTTTGTTAAAGTTCTCAATGTCGGTGGCGCCGCCATAGGTAACGAAAAGTGATTTGCCACGCTTAACATAGGATTTGATACGTTGGATGTATGGTGCTTGCAAACGAGGGGCGCCAGCCAGGATGAGGACATCGTAGTCGGATAGATTCACTTCACCCAGTTCCTCCGGAGTAGCTTCTTTGAGTGACCAGTATTGATTCGCCGAAGACGAGGGGACCAAAGCGAGGGCGATAAAACGGGTTGCCTCATCACCGTCAATAATCAGCACTGTAAACCTCTCCGGGATTCGAAAGCTGAAGTAGTAGCGATTGTCTCCCGGAAACTTATCATCGGAAATCTCAACGTACCCGGAATGAAAACCGCCTCGCGACACACTTCGGGTAAAACGCACCGTGGTCTCTTGCCCGGAAGCCACCTGGAAGTCGGTTTGGGCAATGCGGTTATCGTTCAAAAAAAGCGAAGCGATAATGTCGGAGCGGTCCTGGACGCCGTAATTTTTCACCGTTGCCCTGATGTCAAAGTCATGGCCGGGCATGATCAACTGTCCGCCAAAATCGACTGCTGTAAGGCCACAGTTGTCGTTTTCCTCGATGGGCGGGTCCACCAGGTAGATTTGGGCCTTAGCTTGAGCAAGCATGGCTTTATTAGGAAGCGAGCGCTGTTGGCGGTCGGTGATAATATAGATTTCTTTGTTAAAATTTGCCGCCCTTTCTAAAAGATTGACCGCAGCATCGATCCCGCTTTCCAGGTCCGCCTCGCCAAAACCGATGCTGAGATGCTGAAGTTTTTCCCGTGCAACTGCCGCTGACGCAAAAGAAGGTACCTGGTCAGCCTGAGTAGTGTTGTCGAGAGGAATCAGGTTCACCTCATCAGCTTCACTAAAAGTGCCCAATAACTGTTGGGTACGCTTGCGGGCAAGTTCAAAAAGGTTGCCATCGGCCACGTAACGATTCATTGAGGCTGAATTGTCAAACAGGATGACGGCTGACACTGAAGCGTGAGAGCCAATATAGCCGCCTTTGGTGGTGGGACGGGCAAAAGCCATCACGACCGCCAAAATGATAAGCATGCGCATCAGTAACAACAGCAGTTGTCGGATTTTCAGTCTGCGAACCTGACGTTTCTGCATGGCTCGGAGGTGCTTAAGCGATGAGAACTCGACTACCTTCACCCTCTTTTTCGAGAAGAGATGAATAATAAGAGGGATCAAAGCCGCAACGGCGGCGAACAGGACAGTTGAATTGAGAAAGTTGAACATCGCTCTTGCTACGGCCGGTAAGGATTGTCCAGGTACTTTTTGGCTTCTTGCTGGTGATACTCCGCTGAGGGCAACGATAGCACTTTTTCATAGAAACCAAGCGCCGCGGCGTGATCTTTCATCGCATCAGCAGCCTTCCCCAGCCAGAGATTGATCATCCCAAGGTAAAACGGGCGGGTTTCAAGAAACAGTGCTGTCTGGAGATGATTATTGGCGTTGCTTGTCTCTCCCAATCCCAAGAACGCTATACCAAGCCACAGGTGAGACGTGGGAGATGCTTGGTGCGCTTGTAACTGTTGGTCGTACAAACTGACGGCTTCGTTGAAGTAGGTAATAGCCAAGGCTCTGTCCAATGAGTCCTTGGAGCTTTTCAAAAGGTCGGCAAGCATGATCCTGGTTTCACTACCCGCACCCTTCCGTGGGTTGAGGCTCACAATGACGTCCAGTAATGTCTGTCGGCCTTTTTCCTCATTTCCAGTGACCAGATAGTTTAACGCGAGGTTGAATTTCACTCTTTGGTCAGTAGAATCCAACGTCAGGGCAGTTAAAAGATCGGAGTGGGCTTCTTCATAGTAACCGTTCATCATTTTGAAGGCGGCCAGCGTCATCCAGTTTCTGGCCGAGCTGGTATCAAGGGCCATCAGTGCTTCTTGGGCTTCTGTCGCCGCGTAGTAATCCCCTGTAAAGAAATGGGCTCTTCTCAACAATTGCAGCCCCACAAGAGAATCATCCACCGTCGGTGACTGCTCGACAAAAGCCTGAGCGTATTTAAGCATCAGGGGGTAGTTTAGCATTTGCTCAGCTTGGTCGGCATACACACTGTAATATTTTAACGGAATAGTTACCGTATCAACGTAGTTTTTCCATTCGGTCTCGAGTACTGCGATACTCATGCCATACACTTCTTCGATTTTATCAGTAAGGTTAAGGTCGTCGGCCAGTTTGTACAGGGTTTTGAAACGTGAGAGCGTATACTGGTCAATGAGATACTTGACAAATGTAGCCGAGGTGCGATCGGCGACCTGGGGGTCGGCCCGGAAATATTGATAAGTGTCAAACAACTGAGAAAGCAGCAGAGCGCTATCGCCTTTTAGAATCTGCTTCATGTCAAAAACGGCAAAAGAGGTGTAGTTGGCCCATCCCTCCGACAGAAAAGCCGGAGTATAGCCGAAAGTGCGAAGAAGAGCCACATGCCTGACGAGAAAGGGATCAGCCGAGTTGACGTACTTGCCGTAAACAGCATAGGCGGTACTGCGAGTGGGGTCGACGGCCATGCCGAACCGGTCATCCCATATTACGGATCGCACCGGACAGGGACAAAGGTATATGTTGTATTTCCCCGGCAGGTTCAAATCAAAAAGACTCTTGAAAAGCCGGTAGTGTTGTTCAAAAAGGTCTTTGATTGATTCCCAGTAGAAGTCACCGAGCGAGTTCGGGACGAAGTATATGTCCATATTGGCGGTCGGATCAAAACGGAAGGTGTCATCTTCGCGATGGCCGAAGGCGCAATCGGACGTATCAATATCGACTCTGCGAAGAGGAGTTATGACCAACCTGTATTGGGATGCCCCCTTGCCGGAAATCCCTCTGATCGACGCCGGCAGGCCATATTCAACGGTAAAGTTTTTAGAGTAGGTATTTCCCGGTGGCCCCAGCGTGACCACATGGACGGTGAAAGCAGACTGGCTGCTGTCGACTTCAGTGACACATATCTCCGTGGAAAAGGCCACCAGGAATCCTGAAGACGCCATATCCTTAACGAGACGGACGGAGTCGGAGTACAGTAATACGTCTTTCTGAAGGGTCGAGTCATACTGATACACGCTTAGACCGCATTCGATACCATCTTTGGCCATCACTGCGCCTGAGAACCAGACCGCTGCCGCAAGTAGAAAATAATGCCCTTTTCTCACACTACCTTATACCGTGAAATCCGGAAAAAGCTAACCATCAGTCAGGTCTGGTCCGTCTTGTCGTCAGGGACCAGTCGTCCTTCTTTCAATACCGGGAGAACCGGCAGGGAATCGATCTTTGCTGCGATCTCTACATCTGAAGCAAAGCCCAACTCGGCGAGAAACCGCCCGTGTTCCCCTTGCTGAATCGTCTGGTTGATAACTGACTTGTTGGTGCGGTACAAGAGAAGGGCCAGTGAGCCGGCGTCATTGAGGGTGATATCTTTCTTATGCTCAGACACCAACAGGTGAATTAACATTCCACCACAGATAGTATCTTCAATCGAGAAACTTCCTTCCCGACCCGAGCAGACCACCGCCAAGTCTTGGTTAACTTCGTCCGCTTTGGCTGCCACCCTGGAAATGTTGACCAAACCGCAGCACATAACCGGCTGGGCGCTACGGGCTTTGCCGAAAACGGCAGTGCCGTTGGTAGTGGTCATTATAATGAATTTGCCGCCCACACTCTCTGTTGTGAACTCCGTCGGTGAATTGCCCAGGGGGAAGTTCTCTATTCTGACGCCGTATCTTTCCCCGGCCAGCACCGCCATATCCCCGCCTAATTTTGTCCACATCTCACCCGCTTCCCCGGGGCCCGCCGTCGGGATTACTCCTTTGGCGCCGGCTATCAGGGCCGCGCAGGTGGAAGTGCAAAAGCGAAGCACGTCAATAACAACAACAGTCTTGTTGTCAAGATCAGCCTTACTAAAAGGTACTGGTGTTAAGTATAATTCGATCTTCATATACGTGGATTTACCTGTGTGATCCGTTTTTGTAGAAAGGCGGCTTGACCACTATCGCCGGATACTTTGCTCCTCTTATCTTAATTTCGACAGTCGAACCTATTTTCGACATACTCCGCGGGACATAGCCCATAGCTATCGGTTTTTTCAGAGAGGGAGAAAAGGTTCCTGAAGTGATCTTACCGACCACTTCATCACCATCATAAATCTCATAGCCATGACGTGGAAACACCTTACCCTCGAATTCAAGACAGACCAGCCGCCGTGAGGGTTTTTCCTCCTTTTGTCTGGCGATGACATCCTGGCCAATAAAATCTTTGTCAAAACTGACAATCCAGCCCAGCCCGGCCTCAATAGGTGTAGTGGTTTCATCAATGTCATTGCCGTACAGGGCCATTTTCATCTCAAGGCGCAATGTGTCACGTGCCCCCAGCCCGATCAGCTCCAGATCATATTTTTGGCCAGCTTCCGTGAGAGCGTTCCACAAGCCGGCGCAGTGCTGGGGTGGTATATAGATCTCAAAGCCATCTTCACCAGTGTAGCCGGTGCGGGAGAAAAGAAATTCTACGCCGGCTATCTTGGCCACAGCAGATGTGTAGTATGCCATGTTGTCCAAATCATAATCAGTCACTTTTTGCAGCACGCTCTGGGCATGTGGGCCCTGAATAGCCAAAAGACCTGTCCGGTCGGAGAGATTTGTCAACTGAACCTCCCCAGACAAATGTGATTGAAGCCAGGCGAAATCCTTCTGGAGATTGGAAGCATTGACCACCAAAAAATACCTGTCCTGTAGTTTATAAACCAGCAGGTCATCGACAATCCCGCCGGTTGGGGTAGTCATGCAAGAGTACTGTATCTTATCGACGTCCAAAGTCGTCACGTTGTTGGTGGTTGTTTTCTGCAAGAACGCCAGGGCATCCTTGCCGGAGACTTCAAACTCTCCCATGTGGGACAAGTCAAAAAGCCCCACATTATTCCGTACAGCCAGGTGTTCAGAGGTAATTCCTTTGTACTGAACCGGCATATGAAAACCAGCAAAATTCACCATTTTGGCACGGGCGGCGACATGGAAATCGTAGAAAGGGGTTTTGATCGGTTCGTCAGTCATGGCGGACTCGTTTTTCATTCAATTAGTTTTACGAAGTAATAAAGAGCAATAGATGCGAATGTCAATACTCCATTGGAATGAAAGTAATTCTAAAGCAGGGAAGTGTTAAAGGTGAGTGGTGGTAAGCTGTCCCTTAATGTTGGAGTTCTATCCTCGCTTTCGTCTACTTGACAACCCTCTCCGGGGTGGTCTGTCGCCTCCGTCATGCCCGTAATTTGACTGACAGGATAAAATCACGGATTCCATCCGGAAGTATACGGCCATCCCTCCTAGCCGGGGTGGCTGTTAATTAAAAAAATGTGAGTACCGAGGAGAAATTACTATGGGGTTGTAAAACAAGGGGGGAAGGTTGCTTTCTGTACGGTGGTTGTCGTGTAGCCTTCTGAAAAAATTCAAAAAAATGGCTTGTGCCACTCGTTTTTCCATGTGTATAATTACACGTTTTGATACAGTACGGAGAAATACAAACTGATTCTTGGAGGAAACGACCATGGCTATGTTCATAACTGATGAATGCACCGCCTGCGGGCTCTGCTTGCCGGAATGTCCGACAGAGTCTATATCCGAGGGAGACATCTACGTGATCGATCCGGATACGTGCAACGAGTGTGAAGATGAAGAGGAAGGACCTCACTGCGTTGAGGTTTGTCCTATCGATGATTGCATTATTAAAGCTGAGCAACACGCCTCCCAATAGCTTCAAAGCCGCCTCAACGGGCGGCTTTTTTGTAGCCAGGACACTATCCTTTTCCGGCTGGTGCAGGGCTTCGTGACATTGCGGTGTTATAGTGCCCTATCTTTTATTCTGTATAACATCCTCAGCTTACATAAAATCGAGAATTGATTAACTGCACTTACATATAGAGATAATTTTAGCTTTTTATACCAAGTTGCAATAATACATATAAATTCGCTCGTGGAGTGTTGTCATGCGACTCTGCATGACAACTGTTTTGCTGCTGGATGTCGGGCCGGGTCACCAGACATCACCGGAATTAGAAATGCTCTCTTGAATGCAACTTGGTATCAGACTTCGGTCGGCAGGTGGCAAGGGAAATGTGCTGAAACAGTTTTGCCGGTCTGTCCGCAGCAAATTTGCGGCCTTTTGCCACTTTAGGCAGTTGTTTGCATACATCTCTACACAATAGTGTTTCATTCAAACAGACCCAAGAACGGGGTTGTAGAATAACATGTACTTCACAACCTATTAGATTTCACAAAGTTACCAGAGCTGAACGCTGACGCTTGTGGTCAAGTATTCTTCAGGCCCTTTTTTGTATAACGGCATAAGGTTTGCAAGATCAGGTCTTGGTTAAATAATGTATCTCCAAAACTTGCCATATTTGAACAGGCAAAGAGGAGGTTTTCGACCAAACCGAAAGGATAATCCATGAGACAGAAAGCCTATTTTCTCATAGTACTGATAACCTTGACCGGTATTCTGCTGCCTAACGCCTCAGCTTTGGCGTATACCGGCGTGATATCGGTTGACACCGTTGAGGCACTCCCCGGCGAGCAGCTTGGAGTACCGGTCAGGTTGAGCGCTAATGACGAGCCTATCTCCGGCTTGGTTATCCCGCTGAAATACTCAAGTCTCTACCTTTCAGTTGACTCAATTTCATTTATGGGATCTATATTGCCGTCAGATTTCAGTGACCAGGCGTTCTTTGACAATAACGGTGAAATCATCAAGTTTTCATACATTCCCCACTTTGTAGATCCGATACCTGTTATCACTACAACGGACGGTGTTCTCGCCACGATTTTCGTGTCTGTTTCCTCCCTGGCGACACCGGGGACTGCAATCCCCATTGACTCAATCAATAAGGATTCAATTGTTTACTTTAACAGCACGGAAACGCACGTTCTAACAAGAATAGAAGCTACCGACAACACTGGGACCATATTGTTGTTGCCTGACTTTATTTCCGGAGCAGTAGTGGTTAAATCGCCGACGGGTATAGATGATGGTGTCGAGCCTTCAGGATTGCCGAGGGCATTTAACCTCTCACAAAACTATCCCAACCCGTTTAACCCTTCTACTGTCATCAGTTTTGCCCTGCCTCGAGCCAGCCACGTCAAGCTGGAGGTGTTTAACATCCTGGGGCAAAGTGTGGTGACGTTGGTCGACAGGCAATTACCTGCCGGAAACCATCAGGTGACATTTGAGGGCGCAGGCTTTCCCAGCGGAATATACTTCTACCGTCTGGACTATAATGGAGGCAACCTGACCAGAAAAATGACGCTGGTCAAATAAATCATTGGCTGGATGGGATGAGCTTAGTCCTGCATTAAGCAGCACCGATTAAAACGTTTCGGTCAGCCTTTCGGTGACGGAACCGGCTCCTCGACCGGCTCGACATCGCCGGAAGAGCGGCCGATTATTACGTCCACCTCGCGACCGTCGATGATTTCCTTCTCAAGAAGGGCTGCCGCAAGAGTGTGAAGCTTATCAATATTTCTCTCAAGGATATCTCTGGTGACTTTTTCAGCTTTTTCGATCAAGGCGCTCACTTCCTGATCAATCAAAAGCGCAGTAGCTTCAGAGTAATCCTTCTGCTGTGCGAATTCCTTGCCAAGGAAAATGTGCTCTTCAGTTTTGCCAAAGGTGACCGGGCCGAGTTTTTCGGACATCCCCCAGTTGCAGACCATCTTTCGGGCCAGTTTGGTGGCTCGCTCAAGGTCGTTACCGGCTCCGGTGTCAAGCTGGTTGAACACTAACAGCTCCGCCACCCGGCCACCCATCAAAACCGCCAGGGTAGTTTCAAGATACTCCTTGGAATGGGTGTGTCGCTCATCGACCGGCAGTGACTGGGTAACCCCCAACGCCATGCCACGAGGAATAATGGTAACTTTATGAATCGGGTCGGCCTTGGGCAGGAATTTGGACACCAGGGTATGGCCGCTTTCATGGTAGGCGATGATCTTCTTCTCTTCATCAGAAATTACAAGCGACTTGCGGGCCGAACCCATCAAGACCTTGTCCTTGGCTTCTTCGAATTCATCCATCGAGACGGCGTCTTTGTTGCGCCGGGAGGCCAGCAAGGCCGCTTCGTTGACCATATTGGCCAGATCCGCACCGGACAGACCGGGAGTACCGCGCGCCAGAACGGAGAGGTCAATGTCCTCTGCCAGCTTGATCTTGCGCACATGCACTTTCAGAATTCCCTCCCGACCTTTGATGTCAGGTATGGGCACCACAATCGTGCGGTCAAATCGTCCGGGGCGCAACAGCGCTGGATCGAGGACATCGGGACGGTTGGTTGCTGCAACTAAGATCACGCCTTCATTGGATTCGAACCCGTCCATTTCAACTAGCAACTGGTTAAGGGTCTGCTCGCGCTCATCATGGCCGCCGCCCAAACCGGCCCCTCGATGTCGCCCGACAGCGTCAATCTCGTCTATGAAAATGATGCACGGGGCGTTTTTCTTACCCTGTTCAAACAGGTCTCGCACACGGCTGGCTCCGACACCGACAAACATCTCCACGAAATCCGAGCCGGACATCGAGAAAAACGGCACTTCTGCTTCGCCTGCTACGGCTCGCGCCAGCAGCGTCTTGCCCGAACCGGGTGGGCCCAGCAGCAGCGCTCCTTTGGGGATTTTTCCCCCCAGCTTCTGGAACTTGGCGGGGTCTCGTAAGAATTCAATTATTTCTTGAAGCTCTTCCTTGGCTTCCTCCACGCCGGCTACATCATTAAACGTCACTTTCGGGCGCTCGTCCGTAAGCAGTTTAGCTTTGCTCTTGCCGAACGAGAAAAGCCCCTTCGGGCCGGAGGCACCTTGCATCTGCCGAATGAAAAAAAGCCAGATCAGTACCAGAAACAGCCACGGGGCAACCGAGATGAGAATCGAGAAGATATCCGGGCCTTTGATCTTGGCTTCAATTTTGGCTCCGCCTTCTTCGAGCCGATTTATCAAATCGTAGTTCGTGTCCGGAAAGGGAATCCTGGTCTTGAACTTTGAATAGGGTTTGTTTGACTCGGTGGAACTGAACTTCTTCGGTTCCCGGAGGGTTCCCTCGACCTCTCGATCGGTAAAGGTCACTTCCGAAATGTTTTTGCTTTTGATTTCCTCGACGAATTCTGAAAAGGAAATCTCAGCCGTGCGTGAACCCATGCCCTGAAATAAGCTGTAAGACATTAAGGCTATCAAAATGATGGCAAGCCAGAAAATCAGCGACCGTCCTGGTCCTCGCCATCGCATCTGCCCTTTTGGCTTCTCGTCCTTGTTCTTCCTCAATGGAGAAAGTAGTTTCTTGTCGCCTTTTGGCTCTTTCACATCTGCTCCATATTAGCCCGACATGGCGTTCATAATCTTATACCCGATTATACTTGAGGCCATCCATCTTATTCATTATCGGAAAGATACGGCCTTTCCTACTCTTCAATTACCCTGCCAATAAAAGGCAGGTTTCGATATTTCTGAGTATTATCCAGCCCAAAGCCAATCACAAAGTCATTGCCGATGGAGAACCCTTTGTATTTGATTTCCAGTTTTTTCCTGTGGCTGGACGGCTTATCTATAAGTGTAACAACCTCGACCGAATCCGGTTCCAGCCGGCGTATCTGCTTTAGTACGGCCAGGACCGTTTTCCCGGTATCCACAACTCCTTCCACTACCAGGACATGACGCCCCCTGAGGGGAAGAGCGAATTCTCCTCCCAGAACAACACTGTCTTCCTGCTTTTTTCCGTAGCGATATGATGCAGCCGATATCAGCTCCAGTTCCATCGGTAGCTTTATGGCGCGCATGAGATCAGCCAGGAATATAATGCAGCCTTTTAACACTCCCACAAGGACCGGCGTTTGGCCAACGTAGTCGGCGGTAATCCGCTTGCCCAGTTCGGCAATGCGTTGAGATATTCGGTCCTGATCAAAAAGCAGTTCAAACGGCATGAGCTGGACTTTTTCTTCGCTCAGAAACTTCAAATTTGATTAGTCTCCTCGTTGTCGAGTTAATCTTAACCCGGTCGGCGATCTCAAATCCGACCAGCCACACTACCCCCTGTTGATCGCATACTACCGGTACCTCATCACGCAACACTCTTTCGACTTTCCTGTCAGTCAGGTAATTGCCAATCTTTTTGGTACCGTTCATACCCAGCGGCGTAAACTTGTCACCAGGCCTGATATTACGAACCACAAACGGCGGTGAAAGCTTCTCCTTATCCAGCCATACCTGTTTGGAGCGCTTCTCCTTGTACCGCGTGCCATCGACATTGGTCACCAGCCGATACCGAATAGTCAATCGCAGGCCAGGCAACTGACAGGCTTCACCAGGTTTCAATTGCTCAGCGTAAGGGCGGCTTTCCTGGTGGGTGATGACCAGCTTGCCGGCAGTTCTTACTGCCCGCAGGCTATCGGGGAGAGAAACCGCCTTCCCACCTTTCATACAAAGAGTGTCAAGTCGGTCGACAACTTCTTTGTCGGGTGCTGGGAGCCTCTCCGAAGCCTCTGCCAGGCAATATCTTAGCAATCTTCGCCGTAACCATATCTGATAACTCATAAAGGGTTTCAAGTCAAGCTCTATCTTGCCGCCGACAGTAGTTCTTACAATCTTTTTTTTCATTCTGTCCACAACTTGTTTAAAAAAGAGCTCCTCTTGCCCGGCCGTCTCGGACAGGTTTAAAATGGCAGCATTGACGGCAGGGTTGAGATTCTTGCGTATGTCAACCAGCAACCTGTTACGGATATAGTTTCTTGCGAAATCGCTATTAGTATTGGATTGATCGAGGCAGAATTTCAAGCGGTGTTTTTTCAGGTAGGAATAAATCTCCTGCTTGGTAATATGATAAAGGGGCCTCACCACCTTCCCCCGTTTAATCGGTATCCCTTGCAGCCCCGTCCTACCGGTGCCGCGCAGTATCCTGAAAAGTATTGTCTCCACTCTATCATCAAGGTGATGTCCCAAGGCGATTTTGTTGTGACCGCGCCGGTTTGCCAGATTCTCAAGTGCCGTATAGCGGAAATCGCGAGCGGTCTCTTCAAGGCTCTTTTTCTTGGTTTGAGCTAAGGTGGGGATATCTTTGCTCTCAATAGTCAAATCCAACCCGAGTTTCTCACAGAGCTGCTGGCAGAATCTCTCCTCTTTTTTGGCTGCCCGTGGTCTGATTTGGTGGTTTATATACACTGCCGAAAGGTTCAGCTTCATTCGGTTACGAAGCTGGCTCAAAAGATGCACCAGGACAACAGAATCCGGTCCTCCTGATAGAGCGACCAGCACTGAGTCGCCTACAGAAAGCAAGTTGTTTTCACGGATCGTCTTTTTCACCTTTTCAAGCATCATTGGTAAAATAATAGATAAAGCTATAAACGTCGAACAAAAAGTTCAAAACCATCCTGAGGAGACGTTTTACTTGTTCATAACTCGAAATGCAGCCACTCAGATGCGTAGAGAGAGAAATAGGTTCAATCTTGAAAGACAATGGAATGCGGGCAGTGACGGTAGTGCTTTGACTGGCAGGTGGTCTTGGTTATAAATGAAGGTCATAAGAAAGGTGAGGAAGGATTTGAAAAAGTTGTGAGGATTGCTTATACTAAAAAAGCTAATGGTTTTTATGAAGGAACTCTACATGGTGCGGGCAGTAAAAAAGAAGATTACGGAGGATTGTTGATGAAGAAAAACAGATTATTAGGTATGCTGGTTTTAGTTTTATTCGTTGCTGGTATTTGCGTGGGCTGTGGTAAGTCGGGAAGCCAAACGCTGGTGACTGTCGGTGATTATAAAATCAAGGCTGATGAACTTAACGAATTCTTTAATGCAAGTTGGCCTTTTCCAACTGCTCAGGACGAATACGACAAAAGACGAGAAACACTTGACAGCCTAATAGTGATGAGGCTGCTTGTTCAGGCAGCCTACGAAATGAATATAGACAAGCTGGAGGATGTAGCCCGGGTAGTTCTGGCTTATAAGGATAGGTTTCTTATCGATGCCTTATTGGAAAAGGAAATTGCCGACAAAGCGGAACCTACCGGAGCCGAGGTAAAAGAGTTCTACAATCATCTCAAGTATAAAATCAGAGCCTCACACATCCTCACCAACAATTTGGATACTGCTCAGATGCTTCTGGATCGGATCAAGAACGGTGAGAATTTCGAGAAACTAGCCTACGAGAACTCCATTGATAAATCAGCCAAGAAGAACAAAGGGGACCTTGGCTTTTTTACCTGGGGAGATATGGTCGATGAGTTTCAACAGGCGGCCTTCAGTATGGAAGCCGGCGAAGTCTCTCCACCCGTAAAATCGAAGTATGGGTATCATATCATCAAGGTTATTGATAAGCTTTCTAACGAAGAGCGGAAAGACTTCAAATCTATGAAAAGCTCTCTTGTCGACCAGGTGAGAACATATAACATGAATCGGCTGGGAGAGAGGTACTTTGAGGAGTTAACAGCCAAATATACTATAACGGTAGATACCGCTACCTGTGACTATTTGCTCCACAAGCGCGAGATCATGTACCCTCCTCAGTTGTTGAAGAGTTTGCCCAGGAATGACTTTGACTCGGAGCAGCTTGACCGCAATGAAAAGGAGCTGGTCATTGCTACCTGGGACGGGGGACAGCTAACTGTGAATGAATATCTCACCCTGGCAAGAAAGCAGGTGCCGAAGAGTGTACGACCTGATTTCGATAACTACGATTCCTTGGCTGTAATAGTTTTCAGATTGAAGATGAGTGACATCCTCGCCGTGGAGGCTCACCGCCAAGGTATAGATAATGACCCCCGATACCTGAATAAGGTTAAACGTTTCAAGGAAATGACCATGGCGGAAACTATGAGAGACGATTCAATACCGCTTCCCCCGCCTCCTGACGAAGGTATGTCGCGGCAGTATTACGATGATCATCCTGATGAGTTTACTATTCCGGCCAAGGTGCATATCCATGAAATACTGCTCAGTGACGAGCTCAAAGCCCGAAAGCTCAAAGATAAGATAAAGTCACTGGAAGAGTTCAAGCAGTCCGCAACGAATATGACCGAACGGACCGGCAAGCGTATCGGCGGAGGTGATCTCGGTTACGTCCAAAGGGTAGGCACGTTTTTGGACGTCTTTGATGCGGCCTGGAAAACTCCCGTGGGTGGTATTGGCGGGCCGGTGGCTATTGATGGAAAATACTCCATCTTCTACGTGGTTGATAAAATCGATTCCCAGTTGAAGGATTATCTCGGGCAAAAGCGTGTGATCATACAGCGGATTGTTGACCAGCAGAAAAAAGAAGCATTTAAGAAATGGGTTGAGCAACGCAAGAAATCAACCCCGATAGTCATCAACGAAGATGCTCTGTGGAGCACCATCGATATGGGAAAATATGCCGCACCAGATACCCTTGATCACTCTGGTTGACCAGCGATGAAACGACATCTACTGGTAGTCGGCTTTGGTCTTTTCGCACTTCTGTCGGCGGTACCATCAATTGCTGAGCGAGAGATAGTTGATAAGATCATAGCGATCGTTGGGGATAAAGTCATACTGGTTTCAGAACTGGCCAGTCAAATGCAACTGCTCGCTTTTCAATCCGGGTTTCAACCCAAGAACGAACAGGAGCTTCAACAGTACAGGGATGAGGTTCTCCACCGAATGGTTTCAGACCGCTTGATTTTGATAGCCGCCCAGGAGGACACCTCCATCGAGGTCCGGCCGGAAGAAATTGACCAGGCTCTTGACGATCAGATTGCTCACATTGCTCAAAACTTCAGTTCCAACCAGGAATTCCTTGATACTTTAGCAGCCGAGGGGCTGACGATCCGGGAGCTGAAAAAACGGTTCAGCAGCGATATTGAAAACCAGCTTTTGAAGGATCGCTTTGTTCAAAAGAAAATTTCCACCGTCTCCGTGTCGCGCCATGAGGTAGAAGAGTTTTATCACAGGTTCCAGGATTCACTCCCTGGTCAGCCTGAGGCAGTGAAGTTGGCCCATATTCTTTTATCGATAAAACCATCACAGCGCGTTGAAGATTCGGTCAAAGCTCTGGCCGGTGACCTGCGGCAACGAGTCTTGGAGGGGGCGGACTTTGCCTCCATCTCCGCTCAATATTCAGGTATGGGCGCCGGTGCCAATGGAGGTGATTTGGGGTATGTGTCCCGGGATGATGTCGTGCCCGAGTTTGCCCGCGCCGCATTTAACCTCTCAGTAGGAGGCATTTCAGGAGTTATCCGCACCCAATTTGGCTACCATGTGATCAAATGCGAAGGTAAAAAAGGGGACCGTCAAAAGCTGCGCCATATCCTTCTCGCGGTGACGCCCATCGAAGATGATACCCTGAAAGCAGTGCATCTGGCAGACTCACTTCTCCGGGAAACGCGGAATGGGGCTGATTTCCAGCAGTTAACCAAAGTCTATTCAGCGGATGACAATACCCGGGCGCAGGGAGGAGAACTGGGATGGTTTGCCACTGCCCAACTGCCGCCTGAATTTGCTTCAGAAGTGACTGGCTGGAAAACGCCGGGGGAATACAAGGGCCCGATTTTCTCTGCGCACGGCCTCCATATTTTGAAACTTCTTGACTACCAGGCCGCCAGGAAATTCAACCTTGATGAAGATTATGATAGTATCAAAGAAATGGCCCGACAGGAAAAGACCGGCAAGCTTATCGACAAGTGGGTTTCAAAGATGCAAAAGAGAACTTATATTGAATACCGCTTGTAGGACCAATGCGCATCGACGATTTCCTTTCTACGGTGGGTATCATAAAACGCCGCACAATCGCCAAAGAGCTGGCGCAGAAGGGAATGATTGCCGTTAACGGCCGCACCATCAAACCGGCCTACCAAGTAAAGGTCCGCGACATTGTTTTTATCAAGGGCAAGCGTGCCCTGATAGTGGAAATCCTCCGGATGCCCACCGGCTCGGTGTCCAAGGCTGAGCGAGAAAAGTATTTCAAAGAGCTTCCAAGTAC
>CAZYRH010000012.1:0-29069 GCA_964650395.1 uncultured Ignavibacteriales bacterium | reverse complement strand
GCTGGTATCAGACCGTCATGGACGCTATCAAGCTCCTTCAGAAGGAGGATATTCTCGTTGATACCCGCGACCGGCTGGTCTTTTTCTGGGCGCCGGTAATCTGCTTCGTGTCAGCCTTTTCGGCCTATGTCGTAATGCCGTGGGGTAAAGGTCTGATCGTAGCCGACCTTAACATCGGCATTTTGTATATTATGGCTATCACAACCTTCACGGTTATCTCGCTGTTGATGGCTGGGTGGGGTTCGAACAATAAATATGCCCTCTTAGGGGGGATGCGTTCAGCGGCGCAGATGGTCAGCTACGAAGTGCCGCTTGTGGCCTCAGTACTGGTGGTAGTCATTTTCGTCGGTTCCTTATCGATGGTTGATATTGTCAAGGCGCAGTCTGGGCTTGTGTTCAACTGGTATATCTTCCGTCTTCCGTTCGGGCCGATTGCCTTCCTTACGTATGTCACCGCTGCTACCGCGGAAGCCAACCGCACCCCGTTTGACATTCCGGAAGCCGAACAGGAGTTAGTGGCCGGATACAACATAGAGTACTCCGGGATGAAGTTCGCCATGTTTTTCTTAGCGGAATTTATCAATCTGTTTACGGTATCGGCTATTGCTGCCACCCTGTTCTTGGGTGGGTGGAACGGCTGGGCGTTTATCCCGTCGTGGCTCTGGTTCTTGGTCAAGACACTTGGTATGGTATTGCTGTTAATGTTGTTCCGTTGGACGTATCCACGCCTGCGGGTGGATCAATTGATGGAGTTTGCCTGGAAATTCTTGGTACCGGTGACGTTCGCCAACCTCATCGTGGCCGGCGTTTTCAGATATCTCGGATGGTACTGGTAGGAAAGATGAGACAACGTCAATGAAGCTGCTTAAGGATATCAAAGCGTTGGTTGAAGGCTTGCAGATAGCCGGCAAGCACCTGGGCCGGCATGCCATTACGATCCAGTACCCGGAAGAGAAATGGAACATGCCGGAACGGTCGCGCGGGATTGTGGTGCTGCTGTCCGACAAAGAAACCGGCGAGCTGAACTGCACCTCCTGCCTACTATGCGAAAAAGCCTGCCCCACCGCTGCTATTCGCATTGATGCTCCCCGTAACCCGGAAACCAAAAAACGGGAACTCAAGTCGTTTACTGTCGACAACGGCCTCTGCTGTTTCTGCGGTTTGTGTGAGGAAGCCTGTAACTTCTCAGCCATCAAAATGGCGACCATGTACGAATTCTCCACCGAGCACAAAGAAGACCTAATCTGGGACATAAAGAAGTTGCAAGAAGTAGGGCGCGACGTGCCCTATGTTGACACTCGCAAGAAGAAAAGGCAGCCGGAGAAGGATAAAGGCAAAGCAAACGGGCCAGAAGGGCTGACGTCAAGTAACCAGCCCGAGGGAGAGAAAAAGCGAGACGATAAGAAAGGACAATCCTGAGTATGGATCAGCCACAGGTCGGCCTAGTGTTTTGGATACTTTCATTTGTGATGCTGGTGTCCGCTTTCATGGTGGTCAGCCTGAAGAATATCTTTCACTGTGCCCTCTTTTTGATTTTGTGCCTATTCAGCGTGGCGGGGATTTTCATTCTGCTTGGCGCGGAATTCCTGGCTGCGGCGCAGGTGCTCATTTACATTGGGGCAGTATCCGTTTTGATAATTTTTGCTATCATGCTCACCAGCAACCTGGCTTCTAAGAGGATCACACAAACGAATGAAAATGCTGTGGTGTCCTTTTTCGTCTGTTTCATATTTGTTCTTACAACCCTCCTTCTGATCGGCAACACACGTGTCTGGCACTACGCTGCCCAGGTTACCGTGAAGGATAATACTCTCAATCTGGGCAGGTATCTGATGACCGAATTCATGCTGCCGTTTGAGGTAGTATCGGTGCTGCTGCTGGCCGCAATGATTGGCGCTATCGTTCTGGCTCGAAAGGATAAGTCCTGATGTTTTACTATTTGGCGCTGGCGGCAATTCTATTCTCCATAGGTCTGTTTGGCGTTTTGACCCGTCGTAATGTGATTGGCATTCTGATGTCATTGGAGCTGATGTTTAATGCAGCTAACATCAATTTCGTGACCTTTAACAAGTTCATTGTAACCGATGGTCTGACGGGGCAAATCTTCGCCATTTTCATTATTGTGGTGGCAGCAGCGGAAGCTACGGTCGGTCTGGCAATTGTGCTGTTGATTTACCGCAACTGGCGGGATATAGACATGGATCATGTTAGAATCATGAAGTGGTAGAGTAGATGTGATGACGAAATATGCATTTCTAATCCCCCTGTGGCCGCTTTTCGCATTTGTGATGATTGTCCTTTTCCTTCGTTGGAAGGAAAAAGTATCTGCCGGTCTGTCTATTGCTACGATCGTGATTTCTTGGGTCATGTCAGTGGGGGTGTTGATCGAAACTCTCGCTCGTCACGGTGCGCCGTATGAAGCTTATTACACTTTCCTTAGCTTTACCAGCTTCCACCTTGAAATCGGTATTCTGATCGATGCCCTGGCCACGATGATGCTGATGGTGGTAACGACGGTCGGCGCCTGTATTGTGATCTACTCGGTCGGGTACATGCACGGTGACCCGCGCTTCAGCCGCTTCTTTGCATATATGTCGCTGTTTCTCTTTTCCATGCTTGGTCTGGTGGTGGCCAACAACTTCTTTATGATCTTCATCTTCTGGGAACTGGTCGGGCTTACCAGCTACCTCTTGATTGGGTTCTGGTTTGAGAAAAAATCAGCCTCCGACGCCTGCAAAAAAGCGTTCATCACGACCCGTACGGGAGATTTGGGGTTTCTGATCGGCCTCTTCATGATTGGCACCTATATCGGCACGTTTAATTACGGAGGCGTTTTTGACACTGTCGCTTCCGGCGCCATACCGTCAGGTATAGTTACCGCCATAGCCATATTTATATTCTGTGGGGCAGTGGGGAAGTCGGCCCAGTTTCCGCTTCACGTCTGGCTGCCGGATGCGATGGAAGGCCCCACGCCGGTCTCGGCTTTAATTCATGCCGCAACGATGGTGGCCGCCGGCGTCTATCTGGTGGCGCGGTCGATGAACATCTTTGCGGCGTCAGCCGACGCTTCCCTTGTTGTGGCGATCATTGGCGTTATCACTTCGTTTATGGCCGCTTCCATCGGTCTGGTACAGATAGATATCAAGCGTATCTTAGCTTATTCGACTATCAGCCAGCTCGGCTACATGATAATGGCCCTGGGACTGTACGGTTACGACACCGCTCATCACTACCATTCAGCCGGATATGCCGCAGGAACGTTTCACTTGATGACCCATGCCTGCTTCAAGGGCTTATTGTTTCTGGGAGCCGGCTCGGTGATTCATGCGGTGCATACGAATGACATCCGGGAGATGGGTGGACTAACGCGAAAAATGAAGATTACTACTTTGACTTTTATAATAGCCTCGCTCTCGATTTCAGGCATCTTCCCCATGTCGGGATTCTGGTCTAAAGATGAAATTATCGCAGCCACCGCTCACCATCCAGTGTTTTTGATTCTTACTCTTGCTATTGCCTTTATGACTGCCTTTTACATGTTCCGACTATGCTTCTTGACTTTCTTTGGTGAACCGCGCGACCAGGACCGCTTCGACCACGCTCATGAATCCCCTGGGGTTATGACCTGGCCGCTTATGATTTTGGCCTTTCTTTCGGTTTTTGCCGGCTGGGTGGGTATTCCCTGGCTGCACCACGGGTTTTCTTCGTTCGTGTGCCATGGAGAACCCCACCATACCGAACCATCATGGCTACTGATGAGTATCTCCACTATCATCGCTCTGTCGGGAATAGGCCTGGCTTATCTTATGTACTACAAGAAATCAATTTCCGCAGAGAAGGTCGGCGACACTTTTCGACCTATCTACAAGCTGTTATTTAACAAGTATTACTTCGATGAGATTTATCAGGCAGTTATTATAAACCCGATTATGTCATTCGCACGCTACATGTGGACGTTTGACGCCCGGGTCATTGATGGAGCGGTCAACGGCACCGGCTGGTTGACTATTCTCTGGTCGGATATCCATCAGTGGTTTGACACCTGGATTATCGACGGTGTCGTCAACGGCTCCGCTTGGCTGGTAGGGCAATGGTCCAATTTGTTGCGCTTCATCCAGAATGGTAAAGTGCAATTTTATACGCTTTTCATAGTGACGTTTGCAGTCCTGTTCGGCTTGATCAAAGTGGAGATTGCAGCACCGACTTACGATTGGCCGAGAATGACTGTCATATTTATAGCCGGTTTGCTTCTTCTGAGCCTTGTCTCGCGCGCCATTACGGCGCGAGAACGGACGAGACAGAATGCCAAACAAGAGAATAAATTATGATTGTGAAGGATAAATCTTAGTATGAGTTTCCCTTTCTTGAGTTCAGTAGTATTTGTTCCCCTGCTGGGAATGGTGGTGGTGATGCTGATTCCCAAGCAGAATGTATGGACCATACGGTGGACTTCTCTTGCTTTCAGCCTCTTCGCCATGGTGATGTCGTTCTGGATAACATGGGATTACTTCTTCAATTATTCCGGGTCCGCAGCGATGGCGTATGTGGAAGGCCCCTACCAGTGGATCCCGTCTTTGAATATCCAGTATTATCTTGGTGTGGATGGAATCTCAGTGCCAATGATGTTTTTGACCGGATTGTTGAGCGCCGTCTCCATACTGGCATCGTTTAACATAAAGATTAGGGTCAAGGAATACTTCGCCTTTTTCCTCTTGTTGGAAGCCGCGATGATGGGCGTATTTGTGGCTCTGGATTTCTTCCTCTTTTACGTCTTCTGGGAAGTTATGTTGGTACCGATGTATTTCCTCATCGGCGTCTGGGGTGGGCCGCGCAAGGAATATGCCGCTATCAAGTTCTTCCTTTACACTCTGTTTGGCTCGCTGTTCATGTTGGTCTCGATACTAATTCTGTACTTTACGTCTGAGCCGCATACCTTGGACATAATGGGGCTTATTCAGGTTGGCCCTGCTATGCCACACACGCTGCAGATGGTCTGCTTTATCTTCTTCTTTATTGCCTTTGCCATCAAAGTTCCGGTCTGGCCGTTCCATACCTGGCTGCCGGATGCCCACGTGGAAGCGCCGACAGCCGTTTCAGTGATTCTGGCTGGAGTACTCTTGAAAATGGGAACCTACGCCATGTTGCGTATAAGCTGGCCAATGTTCCCCGAAGCGCTGAGAAGCCTGTCGTTGTGGATTGCCGTACTTGGAGTTATCGCTATCATCTACGGCGCGCTGGTATCAATGGCGCAGAAGGACCTGAAGAAGCTGGTAGCCTACTCGTCAGTCTCGCATATGGGCTTTTGTATACTGGCGCTGGCGGCTTTTTCGTCTGTTACCGCTCTCGCCGGATGCATGTTCCAGATGGTTTCGCACGGTCTCATCACCGGAGCCTTATTCCTTCTGGTGGGCGTACTGTATGACCGAGCTCACACTCGTGAGATAGCTGCTTTTGGTGGATTGGGCGTCAAGGTCCCCGTCTATACTGGCATCATGGTCCTGTTTTCTATGGCTTCGCTGGGGCTTCCCGGTATGTCAGGTTTTGTGTCTGAATTTATGATATTTGTGGGTTCCTTTGGGGTCTTGAACAAAGTCTTAGTTGGAATTGCCGTGCTGGGTGTGGTGCTTGGCGCAACATACTTGCTTCGCATGATCCAGCGAATATTCCTCGGAGAGTTTGATCTCGCCCGGTGGGGCAAATTGCCGGAGATTAATTTCCGCGAGATTGTTGCGGTGGCCCCTCTGGCCGTGCTGACCATTGCCATCGGCATATTTCCCAAACCGCTTTCGATGTTAATGTCGGCCACACTGGAACACCTTGTAAACTTAATGGCCAGGTAAGATGGATTGGCAGCTTCCTGAATATCATATACGGATGATGTTCCCGGAGATCTTCTTGTTTCTCTGGGCGCTGGTAGTGATATCTTTTGATCTTTTTACCAAACGGAAGACAGGGTCCGCAGTCGGTTACCTCTCGCTGGTGGGGCTGCTGGTGACCGGCTTTATCCTGAGTATCACCGGGTACGGCCAAGGCTTCACCACCATGTTTTTCAACGACCCCATGTCTTTGTTTTTCAAGATCATCTTCCTTGGCGCCGCCTTTATGGCTATCGCCAGCTCGTTTGGCATTACCTCGCAGAAGATTGTCAATCACCGGGGAGAATACTTCGGGCTGATTCTATTGTCTACAGTCGGAATGATGTTCCTGTCGTCCTCGAACGAGCTGTTGTCGTTGTACATTGGGCTGGAATTGACCACGATTCCCCTATTCGTCCTAGCTGCCTTTTTCAAGGACGACAAACTCTCCGTTGAAGCGGGAATCAAATATTTCGTGGTGGGAGCTTTTTCATCGGCTCTGTTACTTTATGGCATTTCGTTCCTGTACGGCCTGTCCGGCACCACGGACCTGGTCCAGTTAAAGATAAATCTGGCAATAACCCATCTTACCTTCAGGAACATCGGCCTTATTCTGGTACTGTCAATCGTGCTGTTGCTGGCCGGCATCGGCTTCAAGCTGGCTTTGCCGCCTTTCCACCAGTGGACGCCGGATGTCTATGAAGGCTCCCCGACCCCGATTGCAGCCTTTTTGTCAGTGGGTTCAAAAGCGGCCGGGTTGGTGGCTTTTGCCAAGATCTTTCTCAATGGTCTGTCGGCCTTCTACGGTCCCGAGATGGCTCCCAACGATTGGGGAAAGCTGACCGGCTTGCTGGCTTGTCTGGCTATGATTGTGGGCAATGTACTCGCTATTCGCCAGAGCAATATCAAACGGATGCTGGCTTATTCCTCCATCGCCCAGGTGGGTTACATCATGATCGGGATGGTGGCCATGAGCGCGCTGGGGCTGGCCTCGGTCGGTTTTTACATCTTTGCGTACCTGTTTGCCAACATGGGCGCCTTTGGAATTGTGGCTTTTTTTGAGGATAAGACCGGTTCCTGTCAGATCGCAAGTTACAGTGGCTTATCAAAGACATCGCCGACACTGGCTATTTCGCTGTCCGTTTTTCTGCTGTCTTTAGCGGGTATCCCGCCCTTGGCAGGCTTTTTGGCTAAATACTATGTCTTTGCCTCGGCTATCGATGCCGCCAGCAGTGACCCCTCGTATAGCTGGATGTACTGGCTGGTTGGTGTCGGCGTGGTCACTGCCGTCTTCTCACTATACTATTATGCCAACGTTATAAAGAACATGTACTTTGCAACCGAACCTTCTTTATATAGGGTTGATTTTTCAGTGCCGGCAATGTCAGTGATTGTGATTGGGCTTGTAGGTGTGTTCTTGTTTGGACTGTACCCGGAGCCGATACTGCGGTTTGCCTCCAGCATCCCGCTGTCATTCGGGTTTGTCCCACATTGACGTGATAAGAACACTTGACATTGACGTAATTGGCGGATACCATCTTCACATACAGTTTGTGAGTGGTGCCAGTAAAAATGCCAAGCAAAAATAACATAGTTACCGTCATCAAACGGTATTTCATTTCCGGCGTTTTGGTCGTTGTCCCACTTATTCTCACCTATATCGTGCTGAAATTTCTGTTTGAAGCCATCGACGGCATTTTGCAGCCCATCATCTACAGGGTTTTCGGATACTACGTTCCTGGCCTGGGGGTTTTCACCACCATCTTGATAATAATTTTAGCCGGCATTTTGACTCGTAATATGATTGGCGCCAGGTTGTACGGAGTTGGTGACCGACTACTGGGGCGCATGCCGATTATCAGGACAATCTACTCAGCAGCCAAGCAACTACTTGAGGCAGTGACTATGCCGTCGACGAGGTCTTTTAAGGAGGTGGTACTGATCGAGTATCCCCGCCGGGGTGCGTATGCTCTCTGCTTTATTTCCAATCGAGTTGACATGGAGATTAACGGAGAGATAAAAAAGTTTGCCTTGGTTTTTGTTCCGTCCACGCCCACGCCTCTATCCGGTATGGTGATCATAGTACCGGTTGACGAGGTTATACTCGTGAACATGACTGTGGAAGAAGGGGTCAAGTTCCTTGTTTCCGGGGGCGTGGCTTCCCCTGAATTGATAACACACAACCCCGACCAACTTATAGGAAAACACAGAGAGGTAACAGGTGAAACTCGCTAATCTTTTAATGGAGCACCGTATCAATATCGATCTTCGCGCCCGTACTAAAGATGAAGCGGTGTTTGAACTATTGGGGATGATTAAAGACGAAGGTGTCAGGTTCGATTACGATACCGTGTTGCAGTCAATCCGGGAACGTGAGGAAGTAGAAAATACTTCCTACGGCCGCGGCTTTGCCTTTCCGCATGCTCGCACCGACGCTGTCACGGAAATGTACATCCTCATTGGCATATCAAAACAGGGACTTGAAGACAAGACGACTGACCGTATCCCCGTGCATGTGGTCTGCCTTCTTTTGACGCCCTCAACTATTGCCAAACTCTACCTTCAGACGCTTTCAGGGCTGGCGGCCTTTGCTCGTATAGAGGGGACTTTGCCGAGACTGCTGTCAATCACAAACAAGAGGGACTTAATTAAGCTGATTTCCGACGCTAATGTCACAGTCGACAAAGAGCTGATGGTCAAGGATGTGATGCGTCATGATGTCGTGACCGTAACCCCCGACGACACCCTCAAGGAGGTCGCCAACAAGATGTTTCGCAATCGCCTGTCGGCGCTGGCGGTGGTGGATGAAAAGGGCAGACTTCTCGGAGTTATTGGTGATCGTGACTTAATCAAAGCTGCCCTGCCTGATTATCAGGCCCTTATCTCAAACCTCAACTACTCTTTGGACGTCGAGCCGTTCGAGGAACTGCTAAAGAGAGAGGATAAGATCAAAGTATCTCAGTTGTTCCGAGAGGAGTACGAAGTGACCACGCCGGAGACGCGAATTGTGGAAGTGGCAGCAATGATGATTTTTAAGGACGTGAGAAGAGTTTTCGTCACTTCTGAAGACAATCTGGTTGGCGTGCTGCTGCGCAAAGACATTGTCAATATGATTATACGGGGCTAGGGTTGTGTCCCCGAAGTTCATGCGCAATAAGAAGTGGCAAGTTGAATTGTGGCATGGGCATCTAGTGTGATGTCCCAGAAATACATGCTAATAAAAAAAGCAGCAAATTAAATCGTGGCATGGGCATCTTGCCCAGGATTCACGGGCAGGATGCCCGTGCTACTGCAAGAAATGAAACGGAATCGGAGAACGTTAGTAAGTCTTCATGACATCCCCTTCCCAAAAGTTTGACATTGATCCCTATGTGTATTTCCTCTTAGGGTTGGCTTTTCTGGTCTGTCTGCCGGGATTGTACATGGGGATTTCTTCCGTTCATCTTGCCCCCCACATTAATGTTGTCATCTTTGGCATCGCCATTTTCGGAGCGGCGTTTATCATCTCGTGGGCGGCAGAGGCGGCCCAGATTGACATCTCCGAGTCGCTGGCGGTGGCCATTCTGGCCCTGCTGGCGGTTCTGCCGGAATATGCCGTCGACTTTGTCTTTACCTGGAAATCGGCCCATGACCCTTCACAGGCTCATTTTGCAATCGCCAACATGACCGGCGCCAATCGTCTTCTGGTTGGTCTGGGATGGCCGGTGGTTTTGCTTCTCTACATTATGGCCAAAAAGAGAAAGGAGATAGTCCTGGATGAGACCCAAAGGGTCGAGATTTTCTACCTGGCTATGGCTACTCTGTACTCTTTTACCATTCCACTGAAAGGAAGCCTCAATCTTATCGACACTTTGATTCTGGTCTCACTTTTTGTTCTGTATGCAAGGCGGGCAGCCAAGATGGAAACGGCGGAACCGGAGCTGGTAGGGCCAGTTAAGATTGTAGCTAACATGAGCACTGTCGGGCGGCGCATCGTTACGGCTTTCATGTTCGTTTTCTCCGGTGCCGTCATTTTCTTTGTAGCCGAACCGTTTGCCATGTCCCTGGTCGACATGGGTCGGCAGTTCGGGATAAGCGAGTTCTTGTTGGTGCAGTGGCTGGCACCGATAGCCTCCGAGTCGCCCGAGTTTATTGTCGCTGCCACCTGGGCGATGCGAGGCGCTGCCGGCTCGGCTTTGAAGGCTCTTATCTCGTCGAAAATCAATCAGTGGACTCTCCTGGTTGGTACTATTCCGTTGGTCTTTGCAATCTCAGGTGGAGCAGTGAGGCCGTTCGTGTTGGACCGGCTGCAGGATCACGAGCTCCTGCTGACGGCGGCTCAGTCGTTGTTTGCAGTGGCAGTGCTGGTAAACCTGAGACTCAGCCGTAGCAATGGACTGCTTTTGTTCATCTTGTTTGCCAGTCAATTGGTCATTGAAAAGATCAGGATGGAAGTTGCCATACTATATATCCTGCTGGCTGTAGTGTATCATATCAAGCACTGGCGGTATCTAATGCCGGCAGCGCGAATGGGGCTGGGAGTGAAAAAGGATTAGCCCATCGTAGGATGGTTTACTTTTGTTTCTTCTCTCGAAACCCTATGCGCGGGAACGGATTGACTATAGCTGTGGCGATGTTATTCAGATGGGCGTTGGTTCTTTTTAGAAACCGAGCATAGAGAGCCAGCACAACCGCATCTGCTGTCGTAAGCCACTCGTTTTTATTACTCTGATCGATGATTTTATATACTATACTGTCGCTCTTTTTGGCTGTTTCTCTCTCGCATTCCATCACTGAGCGACCCAGCTCCTTATCTTGGCTAGAGAGAACCTGAATGACCCTGGGGAAGCGCTCCCTGATAATATCTTCAATTTCGGTCAACTCTTTTTCGTACAGGCCGGCCTTCAACTTGGCGGGGTGTTTCATGGCCAGTTCAGCGATGTTTTTTGTGTAATCTCCGATACGTTCCACGTCAATTACAATCGAAATAAGCACCAACCCCGGCACGAGGTTCTGCGTACCTGCGATAGTCAGATGTGTCAGAACGTTTCGTCTAACCTCTCGCTCATACTTGTTTATTTTGCGGTCGGTTTGATAAATGTTGAAGGGTAGCTCTGCTGTATCCTTCTCGCGAAGCGTTTCGCTCGACGCCAGGTACATCTTGCGGTCGAATTCGAGCATGGTCAACGTCGTATGAAAAGCTGCATCAAGCAGGTTCTCGGAACTGAACAACTCTTTGAATTTATTGAACATTTTTCTCCCCTATACTAACCCAGGAAAAATAAAATAGTCAACGGTATAATATAAAACACAACCACAATATACAACAGCGGAATCACTTTGGTTCTTTGAGTAACTTCGGACAGCTTCGTGGCCATCCAGATGGGGATTCTTTTGAGCGGCCAGAAGATCGCAATTCCATAACTGTTGAAGATCAGGTGCGCAAAGGCCACGCTGATCGCTTCCGGGGAACCGATAGCAAACGAGGCCAGGAAGGCGGTTATAGTAGTTCCGATGTTGGCACCAAGCGTGTACGGAAAGATTTGAGCCAGTGTTATAACACCGGCGCCAACCAGAGGGATAACAAGCGAGGTCGTGATGGATGACGATTGCACCAGAACCGTAAGGAGAATGCCAAGGATAAAACCGAGGACAGGCGTTCTGAAGATGTACCGTTGAAAAAATTTCTCAACCCGCGCCAGGACTAATGACTTCAGAATCAGAACGAGGTAGCGCAGAGCGATAAATAGCAGCACTAAAGCCAGGACAATAGCAAGCCAGGCAGTATTATCAATCGAATGGACTATCTCTTTGGCAGCCGGTCTGGTAATAGATGCCAACGGGGAGGTGAAATTAAGTCCTCCGAACCCGGCGAATAAATATTCGACATGCCTGGCCGTCCAGCCAATGAGGTCAAAATATATTTGGAGAGGAAGCAAGACAATGACGGAACAGATATTAAAGAAGTCATGAACCGTTGAACTGGCGAAGGCGCGTTTGAACTCCTCGCTGCGGGAGATATGAGCCAGCGAGACGATGGTGTTGGTGACCGAGGTGCCGATATTGGCGCCCATCACCATGGGGATTGCGGCTTCCAGCGGCAACAAGCCCGACCCAACCAGACCGACGATAATGGACGTTGTTGTGGAGGACGATTGAATTACTGCTGTTGAGAGAATTCCAATTGAAACGCCGACCAGGGGGTTTGATGTTACCTGAATAAGTGCTATCGCAAAATCGCTCCCCATCAGCTTGGCTGCCGCCCCCAACAATGTTATCGAGAGAATAAAAAGGTATAGGAGGGCGGCAATACCCAATAGCTTCAGAATAACAGCATTAGCAGGCCGCAACAGGAAGCGGAGTCGTCTGGCAGTATCCGGCTCTTCAGACATACCAGGTTGATTTCAACATTAGAGCCTCTCTCATAATTGGCCGCAAGTATATGTTTCCCCACTCAAACGGTCAAGCGAAATGCAGATTCTCGTTAAGTTTTGTAGTTCAACAGCCCCGCCTGCCCTAAACCTGATGAAAGACGCTTTTGACGAATCGGAAAATGTCAAAACTGCAGGAGTTTTGACCTGCTAACTGACTCCCGCTGGATCGAGGCAGACGGGGACGTTCGCCTCGCATAGTACACGCTACGGTCGTTTACCTGCGCTGGCCAGAACGTAGGCGTCGGTTCTGAAATACTTCGAGGCAACTTTGCGCACTGACTCTGCGGTAACCTGCGAGAGCTGTTTCAATAGGGTCTTATCATAATCCGGCCCACGCCCGAGGTACTCGTCCACACAAAGATAGTAAGCCTGATTAATCCGCGACAACTTGGCGCTCATCAGGCGTCCCCACATTCGGTTGCGCGCTCTATTCAACTCTCTGTGAGTAGGACCATCCAGTTTCAACTTCTCAATCTGAAACACTATTCTGTCCAATGCCTTTTGATAATTTTCCGCAGAGGTGCCGATAGCGGCATAAAACCAGCCGAAATTTCTGTCGAGAACGGTGCTTGCCCCCACTGAGTAGGCCAGCCCCTGCTTTTCTCTAAGAGTGAGACCGAGTCGATTGGATAGAATTGACGATGCGATAACTAGTGAAACAGCCTCGTCACTGGCGGTACCGGGCGTTGGTGAACCCATGTACAGCATAATCTGTTCTTTTTCAAGGTCGGTATGAGCGCTGCGTATGTCGGGCACAGGCACAGGCCGCTCGGCTTGCTGAGAAACAAAACCAGTCTTTGACAGACGTCCGAAGCTACTGTCGATCCACCCCAGTACCTCTTCCACACTTCTGCCGGTCGCAATAGAGAGGATGGTGTTATCGGGCGAATAGTATTGGGCGTGATGTTTCTTCAGGTCAGCAGAGGTAATTGAGTTGATTGATGCTCTTATTCCCATGATGCTTTTGGCATACGCCTTCCCCTTAAATAGGGTTTCATAAAAGAGATTTCGAGCAACGTTCCTCACTGATGAGCTGTTACGGGCTAATGTTCCCAGCATTGCCCGGCGAACATTCTCAACCTCGACTGAATCAAACGCAGGATACAACAGCATTTCGGTAAATAGCTGAAACCCTTGCTCTGCAAACTCGTCTATTGTTTCGAACTTCAAAAATGAGAACCGGCGCGTAGTGTAGCGATCATCATAGGGAATCCAGGGATTATCATACAGGGTGACCTGCGCCCCTATCTTCGCCAGATCGCGGGACAGTTCTTTGGCGTTGCGGGTGAAGGTGCCCTTTTCGAGGCAGCGATTCACGAAGTCGGTTATCCCCGCTTTGTCTGGAGATTCATTGGCAGAGCGATTTTTGCCCAGTACATTCATGGCAAAGACCCGGCTGTCGGGACTGGATTTGATGATAATAGTCATGCCGTTGGGCAGCACCTCACGATGGTAGACGGCGTTGTCGACCAGCTCAAACTTGATAGAGTCGGTCTCAGGATATGTGATCTGATGGCCGGTTACCAAGTCGTACTTGGGAAAGGTGGCAGTGTCAAAATGGGCGATAACTTCCTCGGCTGACAGTCCTTGCGAAATATAGGGTTTCTTGCCGGTTTGGCCTACCGGCTTGACTATCGTGGCAACATAGTTGGGGTTGGAAAGCCACTGCTGTCCTGCACGCTGGCAGTCCGCCCAATGAACCTTTGCCAGTCGGTCGCCATAGCTTTCAATAAAGTCCCACCCGCACGATGCAATCCGCGAAGATATGATAAAACTGTAGTAATGGAGCTTCTCAGTATTGTATATCTCCTGGCAGCGGGCACTGGTCTTAATTCCCTCAATCGTTTCCGGATCGGCGACATGTTGGCCTACGGCTGAAAGCTGATTCAGCACAGTTGACACAATAGTGTCACTGTTGTTGGGGTTTTCGGTGATTACATAAATGTCCATCCGTGAGAATTCGCTGTAGGTTGCAAGATCAACGCCAACTTCGGTTGCAAGGGGGTTGGTTCCTCCTTTGAGGGCCTTCATAAGCGGTGAAACCTCGTCCATGCCCAGGAATTGGCTCAATAAATCAAGGGCCAAGTAGTTCGAATCATTATGGTGGGGAGCTGCAAAGGAGAAATTGATGTAAGTTGAGGTGACGTTAGCCACGGTGTCAAAGACCTGTTGCCCGATCGGGCCAGCCTCGATTTTCCCGGCTGCTGCCGGTTGCTTGCGAGGAGAGCTCCCTGCCTTGATTGTGTCGGATTTTTCCGGTGGGTTTTCAAAATCGCCGAAGACAGAATCAATTATCTCCTTCATACGCGGTGGGTCGAAATCGCCGATAACCAGAACCATCATATTCTGAGGGATGTAATACCGTTTCCAGTAGTCGATAATGGGCTCACGTGGGATGTTTTCGATAAACGAACTGTATCCCAGCACCGGACGGTCGTAGTCGGTTTGGGTATACGCTTTGCGGACGAAAAACTCCTCGGCTGCTGCACCGGGTGAGTCGGAGCTCTGATTGATTTCCTCAATGACAATCTTTCGCTCTTTGAGCAGTTCCTCTTCGGGAAAGATGGAGTTGAAAAGCATATCGGCCTGAACCGTTAGCCCATACCCGATATACTGCTTCGGCAACAAAACGAGGAATGCGGTTAGTTCTTTTCGGGTAAAAGCATTGAGATACCCGCCTAAGTCCTGAATCGAGGCGTCCAGCTCCTCGCGGGTTAGAGTGGCCGTTCCGTCAAAGAGCAGATGCTCCAAAAAGTGTGTTATCCCGTTTTCATACTTCGACTCATATTTGCTGCCGGACCTGACAAAGATAACACTGGCTACCATCGGGGAACTGTGGTTTTCCTTGAGAATGATTTCCATGCCGTTGTCCAGCCGATATAGGTCAGTATTGGCAAAAGCCGCAATAGGAAATACCAAAAATGAAACCAGAAAGATACCGGTTATAATTGCTTTATCTCTGATAGATTTCAAAAACATAACTTACTCCTTGTGAGAAGAAGAGACCACGTCGTCACGCCTCTCATTAATTAGTCACAATTAATGAATCATATTATACAGATTTATACAGAATACTGCCACCTGTCAACTTGGTGGTTTCGGATACTCATTCAACTGACTTCAAACGGATAAGCGGCACCAAGCCATTAGTGTTGCGGCCGATCATATCGGTCCCTATCCCGCCAACTCTTTTATTCTCTCATTGATATGTTTCCATATATCCGGCCAGGTTTTGTCAAAACCAGCCAGCTTGTATTCCGAGCGGGCGCGTTTGAGTAGTTTAAGACCTTCGGTCTTTCTTCCTTGAGCAATTTCAATCTCCCCCAAATCTTCGCACGACTGTCCGATAGCCGAATGGTTCTCGATTCGTTCCGCCCAGGCCAAAACCGGTCGCAGCCATTGGCCGGCTTTATCGTACTGACCAAGCTTGCGATAGGTCATGCCGACATGGTAATCAGCAAACAGTTTGGCCACTTCGTCGGAGAACCGCCAGTGATATTCACGTGCTTTGAGATAACACTCTAACGCAGAATCATACTGCTTCATATCATAATAGGTACAGGCCATGTTGTTCCAGAGCGGTCCCAGCCAGCGTTCCTCTTCGCCCGCCTCAGCCGCCTCGATTCCTCGCCGTCCCCACTCAACTCGCTCCTCTGGTGTTTCGGCGACAATGGCGATCATGTGGGCGGCATCAACCGCCCTACCCCACATTCCGTTGACATGGCAGTAAGTGTACATCTTATCAAAAGTCTCTCGCGCCGTCTTCAGGTCGTTATCCTGCCACTCAAAGCGGCCTTTAACGCCCAAATAGCGCGACCAGCCCATCGGGTCGCTGTCGGTCGCTTTTCCCTTAGCTAATTCAAGCCACTTGCGGCCTTCTTCCTTTTCGTTCAGTATCAGGTGCATGCGTGCCACTTGCGCAAGCGCCTCCACCTCGACCGAGTTATTAAACTCTTGGCGGGCCTTGTCCACAGTTGCCTGATACTGCTCCAGCGCCGCCTTGTAGTCACGTGCCTGGAAGGTATCATCGGCTTGCCTTAGCAGCGAGTCGGCTGTTATCTCTTCGGGTGTCACTTTAACTCCTTTCTGTTGAACCTCGATAGCATGTGAAATAGAAAACAGAAACAACACCATAGGTAATAGTAATTTTATCCTCATATTTCCTCCTTGGGGTTTGACGGAATATACTTAGCAAGATTAACATCTTCAACGTCCGCCAAGAGAATTTTCCTCACTTAATTCCATTTGACCATCGAGTTCAACTCTCTTATATTTCGAGCATAAGAAAGGCAGGCACCACGAGAGTGGCGCTTGAATGCGAGTTTTGCAAAGGACTATTTGATAAACGAACCATTATGCGTGCATTAATAACAGGAATTACCGGTCAGGACGGCTCGTACCTTGCCGACTTTTTGCTGGAAAAAGGATACGAAGTAATCGGCATGGTGCGTCGGGCCTCAACAGAGTCGTTTGAACGAATCGACCATATCAGAGAGAGGATCACGCTGGCGCAGGCAGACCTCTTGGACCAATTGTCAATCGTCAATATCATCGATCAATACCGCCCCACCGAGGTTTACAATCTGGCAGCCCAGTCGTTCGTACCGACCAGTTGGGAGCAGCCGGTACTGACCGCCGAATTTGACGCTCTGGGTGTGACCAAAGTGCTGGAAGCGATAAAGCTGGTTGATAAAAAGATTCGCTTTTACCAGGCGTCATCGTCGGAGATGTTCGGCAAGGCGCGGGAAGTCCCCCAGACCGAAAAAACGCCGTTCTATCCGCGCTCGCCGTATGGCGTCGCCAAGGTGTACGGCCATTGGATTACAGTCAACTACCGCGAAAGTTACGGGATCCATGCCAACTCAGGGATTCTGTTCAACCACGAGTCGCCACGAAGAGGACTGGAATTTGTCACGCGTAAAATCAGCGATGGGGCGGCGCGCATTAAGCTGGGTTTGTCTGATAAGCTGGCGCTGGGCAATCTTGATGCCAAACGCGACTGGGGATTTGCCGGAGACTATGTCAAGGCGATGTGGCTTATGCTGCAGCAGGACAGACCCGACAACTATGTGATTGCCACCGGCCGAGCCCATTCTGTGGAAGAGTTTGTGAAAATAGCGTTCAATCACGTTGACCTGGATTACAAAAAATATGTGATCACCGATCCCAGATTTGTTCGCCCGGCCGAGGTTGACCTGCTGATGGGCGACGCCAGCCGTGCCAAGAAAAAACTTGGCTGGGAGCCAAAAGTTACGTTTGAAGAGCTGGTTAAGATGATGGTCGACGCCGACATCAAACGGCTCTCCACAAAATGAGGCTATGCGCAACCCGACAGCTTTTATAACGGGCATTGCCGGTTTTGCCGGCTCCTATCTGGCTGAGGAGCTACTTTCCAATGGGTATCGTGTCTACGGCTCCCTTTATCCGGACGAATCTACCGAGAACCTGGACTCGGTCATAAACCATGTAACGCTCATCAAGCTGGATATTTTGGATGCTACGAAATGCTTGAGGGCAATTTCTTCCTTCAAACCGGACTATATCTTTCACCTGGCGGCGATTGCTTCTGTGGGGCAATCCTTTGAAAACGAGCGCCTGACCTATCGGGTGAACTTTGAGGGAACGTTGAACGTGTTACAAGCAGCTTTGCAGTTACATAATATAAGACAAATGGTGCTTGTCAGCTCTGCCGACTGTTACGGCATATTTCGTCCCAAGAACAAAACCCTTACCGAAGACCAACCGCTTAATCCAATCTCTCCTTACGGAATTTCCAAGGCTGCCGCCGAACAGGCAAGCCTGTATTACTATAACCATTATCGCCTGCCCGTGACGGTGGCGCGTTCGTTCAACCACAGCGGTCCGAGGCAGAACGAGAGTTTTGTAATTCCTTCCTTTGCCAAACAGATTGCCTTAATCGAGGCTGGCCTGCAAAAGCCGGTCTTGCTGGTGGGTGACCTATCGGTTAAGAGGGATCTTTCCGATGTGCGGGACATTGTGCAAGGCTACCGCCTGTTGGCTGAGAAAGGCAAAGCAGGCAGGGTGTACCTTTTTGGTTCGGGTCGGGCGGTGTCAATACAACACGTGCTGGATAGTCTGTTGAGGCTCTCCACGAAAAGAATCAGGCTCAAAGTTGACAAGTCTCGCCTGCGCAAAAATGACATTCCAATTCTCAGGGGAGACAATCGCCGAGCAGTTCAAGAACTCGGTTACCAAGCCCGATACAGCCTGCAGAAAACCCTTAAGGATACTCTGGATTACTGGAGAAGAAAGATTTTGAAGTCGCCTTTGATGCGGCCCCAGCGACAATAGGGAGACGATTGAAATGGCAAGAAAAAGCTCCACCAAGGCAAAAACATACAGAGAATTGTTGGTTAAAATCAAAGACCGAAGTGCCCGAGTCGGGGTGGTTGGCCTCGGTTATGTCGGACTGCCACTTTCGATGGAGCTGGCCAAGGCAGGCTTTAGAGTTACCGGTTTTGACATTGTTAAAGAAAAGGTAGAGCTGCTCAACAGCGGACGTTCTGATATTGATGATATTCCCGACAAGGTCGTGAAGGACATGGTCTTAAACGGTCGTTTCAAAGCAACCACGGACTTCGGGGAATTTGCCAGGATGGATACCATTTCCATCTGCGTGCCTACCCCTTTATCTAAGACCAAAGACCCTGATGTCAGCTACATCCTTGAGACGGTCAACCAGGTCAAGAAGTACCTGGAAAAAGGGACCTTAGTCGTGTTGGAGTCAACCACCTATCCGGGTACTACTGAGGATTTAATTCTCCCTCTGCTCGAGGAGACCGGCATGAAAGTGGGGCGGGATTTCTTCTTGGCTTTTTCCCCGGAACGGGTCGACCCGGGGAATGCCGAGTACACGACGGAAAATACCCCTCGAGTGGTGGGGGGTATAACGCCTGCCTGCACCCGCGTGGCCAAGTTGTTTTACGAGCAGTCAATTCCCCATATCTACCCTGTCTCATCCACTCGGGCGGCTGAGATGGTCAAGCTGTTGGAGAATACTTTTCGCTCGGTCAATATCGGCCTTGTCAACGAAGTAGCTCTGATGTGCGACCGCCTCCACCTGGATGTCTGGGAGATAATCGATGCCGCTGCCACCAAGCCGTTTGGCTTTATGCCGTTTTATCCCGGTCCCGGGCTGGGGGGACATTGCATCCCTATCGATCCGCACTACCTGTCGTGGAAGCTGAAAACGCTGAATTACTACGCCCGTTTCATTGAACTGGCCGGGGATATCAACAGCCACATGCCTGAGTACGTGGTCGATCGCATCACTGCCATGCTCAACCGCCGTTTTGCCAAGGCGCTGAACAAAGCCACCGTCCTTGTACTCGGGGTAGCGTACAAACCGGACATCAAGGATGTGCGAGAATCACCGGCTCTGGATGTTATCAAGCTTCTCGAAGACAAAGGGGCGAGGATTTTCTATAACGACCCGTATGTTCCAGTAATTGACTGGAACCGATCGAAGCATAAATCACACAAGCTTACCAAGAGCCTGGTTGGAAAAGCCGACGTAACCGTCATTCTCACTCACCACTCCTCGTATGACTACCAGTGGATTGTCGACAATGCTCGGGTGGTTTTTGACACTCGCAACGCCACCAAAATGGTCAAGAAAAACCGCAGCAGAATTCAGCTCCTATGACGCAGTTTCAGATAATTACTTCTTGTACTCTTCCTTCAAAATTGCGTAGCGCAATTCGTCCAGCCAGCGGCCGTTCTGATTAATACTTTTACGCAGCCGACCCTCAAATGTGAATCCAACGTTCTCCAGCAACCGGGCGGAGGCAAGGTTGGGGTGCATCACCCTGGCCCAGATGCGAATCAGCTTGAGTTCCGAAAAACCATACCACAGCATGAGTCGCAGAGCTTCGGTGGCATATCCTCTGCCCCAGTACTTCCTCGCCAGCCAGTAGCCCACTTCCGCATTCCGATCTCTTTGGTTGACTCCCGCCAGGCCGACCATTCCGACAATCTGATCGGTATCTTTCAGTTCAATCCCCAGATGATATTCTCTCCCCTTTCTAATCTGTTGATGGGTGAGCCTAATGAAGCGCAGGGCATCCCGTAACTTGTAGGGATGAGGTATAAAAGTATACCGGCTGATTTCCTTGTCACGGGCATATTCGTAAATAGATTGGGCGTCGGACTTGGTGACTTTCCTAAGATTGACGTTGTCGCCTTCGATATGAATGTGCATGTTATTTTTTCTCGATTACGTTAAACCAATACACAACCAAGGCCTATGTCTGTCAAGTGAAAGTAGGCTCAATCACTGTGATCGTGCCATGCGAACACTATCCGAATGAATTGGCAGGAGTACAGGGCTCCTATCCTACATGAATCACCGCATCAAGTTGAAGCCATCAAAAACACTACAATTGACTATCCTTTTACACCGATGTATATTCGGTTCAATAAGTAAGGAGCAAGGCAATGAGACAGAAGACTGTTAAGGCTGCGCGCGGTATGAAATTATCCTGTAAGGGCTGGCATCAAGAGGCCGCCCTGAGAATGCTCAACAATAACCTCGACCCGGAAGTTGCCGAGAAACCACAGGAGCTGATTGTCTACGGCGGCTCAGGCAAAGCCGCCCGCAACTGGGAGGCGTATGAGGCAATCGTCAAGTCGTTAAAGTCGCTTGAAAATGATGAAACCCTTTTGGTGCAGTCCGGCAAGCCGGTGGGTATCTTCAAAACACACGACTATGCACCCCGCGTCCTGATAGCTAACTCGCATCTGGTACCGGCCTGGGCGACCTGGGAGAAGTTCCGCCAGCTTGAGAAACTGGGGCTGATCATGTTCGGTCAGATGACCGCCGGAAGCTGGATTTATATCGGCACGCAGGGGATTATTCAAGGGACATACGAGACGTTTGCCGCTGCAGGTGCCAAACACTTTGGCGGCGATCTGAGCGGCCGATGGATTCTTACCGGCGGCATGGGTGGCATGGGCGGCGCACAGCCGCTGGCCGGAACAATGACTGAAGCGTCGATACTTGTGGTCGAAGTGGATGAGGCTCGCATCAACCGACGACTTAAAACCGGCTTTTGCGATGTGAAAGTAAAGACGCTTGACAAGGCCTTGAAACTTGTCAAAGAGCATACTAAATCAAAAGAGCCGATCTCTATCGGGCTGGTCGGCAACTGTGCGGAAATTTTCCCGGAAATCTTTCGCAGGGGTATCATACCGGACATTGTAACTGACCAGACTTCCGCCCATGACGAGTTGAATGGATACATTCCTGAAGGATTAACTGTCACTGAAGCCGGTCGTCTGCGCAAGAAAGACCCGAAGGCGTATATCGAACGCTCATACGAGTCAATGGTCAGGCACTGTGGCGCCATGATTAAATTTCAAAAGGCTGGCTCGGTAGTTTTCGACTACGGTAACAACCTGCGCGGCCAGGCTAAAACCGGCGGATTGAAAAATGCCTTCGACTATCCGGGCTTTGTGCCCGCCTATATTCGTCCGCTCTTTTACGAGGGGAAAGGGCCGTTCCGCTGGGCAGCGCTCTCCGGCAACCCGCAGGATATTCATGTGACGGACCAAATTATCTTTGAACAGTTTGCCTATAACAAGCCGCTGGTGCGCTGGATAAAGATGGCTCAGGAAAAAGTACCATTCCAGGGTTTACCGTCCCGCATCTGCTGGTTGGGCTACGGCGAGAGAGCGAAATTCGGTGAGATCATTAATGATTACATAAAGAAGGGCAAAATCTCCGCGCCGATTGTGATTGGCCGGGACCACCTCGATGGGGGAAGCGTGGCGTCTCCCTACCGCGAGACAGAAGGAATGCTTGACGGCTCCGATGCCATTGCCGACTGGCCGCTTCTCAACGGCCTGCTCAATGCCGTCTCCGGAGCGAGCTGGGTCTCCATTCATCATGGCGGCGGGGTTGGGATCGGCAATGCTATCCATGCCGGGATGGTGATTGTAGCCGACGGCACCAAGGAGATGGCTATTCGTCTCAATCGTGTGCTGACCAACGATCCCGGCACTGGCGTTATGCGACATGTCGATGCCGGCTATAAAGATGCCATAGTCTTTGCCCGCAAGCACAAAGTTAAGATTCCGATGATGAAGTGACGGGCTGGCAACCAACGCCGATGGTACCTCACCCTGATAAGCGCATAGTCCAATCAATTCTCGGACATCCTAATCGGCTCGTGCTTGTCGCAATCGGGGTGTTCTTTCTCATGCACCTTTACCGACTGACGGCTCCACCCAACGGCTACCATCACTGGCGAGAATCCGATACCGCAGCGGTAATACTCAACTACTTCCAGGAGGGGATGAACTTTTTAGAGCCCCGGGTAAATCAGCGGGGTACAACGTCGGGAATAACCGGCATGGAGCTGCCGCTGTTCAACTTTACGGCGGCCCTACTGTATCAGATTACTGGTCCCAACCACGCCGTCGCCCGTATGTTGACTATCCTTGCCGCCTGTCTCTGCCTGTGGTTTTTTTTTCGTTTAATAGCGATACTCACGAACGACCGAGAAGCCGCCTTTGCTACCTGGGCAATGGCCTTCTCCCCGCTATTTTTCTTTTACAGCTACAAGATTATGCCCGATCTTTGGATGTTGACCTTTTGCCTGACTTCGATTTATCTCTACGTACGGTTCCACAGTAACAGACGCTACTTCCACTGGGTTGCTTCAGTCCTCTGCCTGTCGCTTGCCGGGAGCATCAAGCCGCTGGGGCTTTCAATTTATTTACCCTATTTAGTTCACTTATGGAGCAATAAACAAAAGCGCCTGCGCGATGTCGTCCTCTATTGCGCGTATATTTCCCTGACAGTCGGACCGGTCCTCGTGTGGATGCAGTACGCTCGCTGGCTTCAAGAGACTTATGGCGTCTACGCTTTTTACCTCGGGGGCCACCTTGGTAGTTTTCTTGAATATCTGTTTAGTACCCAGTTCGTCAAAAAACTGGTGCTGCAGTGGCCAGCTGAACTCTGGGTGGGATGGGTCCTGGCGCCGGCGTTCCTCTATGGATTGTATCGTGCTGCGAGAGTTCGGCGCTACGCTCTTTATTTTGTCTGGATCCTTTCTATCTACATTGTCTTTGCTATTACCGCAATGAAGTCGTCCACTCACGACTATTATACTATGATTATCGTCCCCCCTCTGGCGGCCATCACTGGTAGTGGCCTGTATCGGTTGTACACTTCAGGAAGCTGGCGGCGTATTATCGTCACAACCCTGCTGCTGCTGGCTCCGGTGGGAGCATTTCTGCGAATTCATCACCGCCTTGGCCCTACGGACGACTACGATGCCATTCGAGCCGCAGCCGAAAAAATTATTCCAGAACACAGCTTGGTGGCGATCCAGGATGACACCCCGGCCATACGCCTCTACCAGTTGAATCGTAAGGGGTGGCCACTGGTAAAGGGAGTGCGATTCAATGAAATAGCCGAGCTCATACGAGTAGGGGCTAAATTTTTAATTGTCGACCAACCGCTGGATACGCTGGACAGCCGCTGGCCAGAGATTTTGAACACAACGCCACTCGAATTGGGGCCACTTTACTGTTACCGAGCAAAAGATTTGAATTGACCCCCCTGGTGCAGCGATTATATTTTAGCTATGCTTCCGGAAAAGAAGGCAACATTGTTGCTTAAGAATATCGGCCAGCTTGTCACGATGGCTGGTCCAGTTCCCCGTCTCAGAGACCAGATGAAAGATCTCGGTCTTATAGAAGATGGTGGGGTCGCTGTGGCTGGAGAGGAAATTCTCACCGTTGGCAAGTCGGACGATGTAGAGGGTCGCACTCCGCTGGCCGAGGAATGTACTGTCATTGATGTGGCCGGGGCGGTGGTTACCCCCGGGTTAATCGATCCCCACACTCATCCGGTCTTCTCTGTAACTCGAGAGAAAGAGTTCGAGATGCGCACCCAGGGGAAAAGTTACATGGAGATTGCCCAATCCGGTGGGGGAATACGGGCTTCCGTGCGAGATCTTCGAACAACACCGGCTGACGTTCTAATGAACAAAACTAAGAAACGTCTCGACCGCATGATGCAGCACGGGATCACCACTATCGAGGCCAAGTCCGGGTACGGCTTGTCGACCGAATCGGAGGTGAAACAGCTCGAGGTTATCCGCACTTTGAACCAGGTGCATCCTGTTGACTTAGTACCGACATTCCTGGGGGCACATGAGGTGCCCGATGAATACCGGGATAAGCGAGATGGGTACATTGACCTTATTATTCACGAGATGCTACCGGCAGTGGTGCACAACGGTCTGGCAGAATTCTCCGATGTATTCTGTGAAGAGGGAGTCTTCGACATCGAAGAATCGAGAAAAATCCAACTGGCGGCTTCCAAAGCCGGCCTGAAGCTAAAGTTCCACGCCGATGAGATAAGGCCTACCGGCGGCGCCGAATTGGCCGCCTCATTGAAGGCTGTTTCCGCCGACCATCTGGTGCACATTTCCGACGCTGGCGTCAAGGCGATGGCAAAGTCCGGCACGGCTGCCGTTTTGCTGCCCGGAACCACTTTCTCCCTGGGCGGGAAACAGTACGCCCCGGCACGCAAGCTGATTGAGGCAGGGGTAGTGGTGGCTCTTTCTACCGATTGCAACCCTGGATCAAGCTATACCGAATCGTTGCCCTGCATCATATCTCTGGCGGCCCTCGAAATGAAGCTCACCGCAGCGGAGGCTATTTCCGCCGTGACTGCTAATGCCGCCTATGCCATCGATCGGGTTGGGAAGATCGGGCAGTTGCAACCGGGACTGCAAGGCGACCTTGTCATTTGGGACATGGCGGATTACAGGGAATTGCCTTATCACTATGCCGTCAATCTGACCAAGACGGTGGTGAAAAAGGGCAAGGTGGTTGTGAACAACTGAACGGTGTTAATGTTACAATACTGGATGCGGCTATGAAGATTTTGAAGCGAACCCTGTTGTCAATTATAGGATTGACTTTCTTTTTATCGGCCAATTGTGGCGTCTACACATTCAACCCCAAAGGCAAGACCAACATAAAAACCATCGCCATTGAACGCTTTGAGAATCAAACACCTGAGTATGGTCTGGCTGATCAAATGAGTGACATCGTAATTGATGCTTTTATCGCTGACGGTAATCTGAAGGTTGTTTCACTGGAAAATGCCGATGCCGTGTTAAGTGGAATCCTGACGCGCTATGAGAGGAAACCGTATAAGTTCGACCGCAACGACCAGGTAGAAAGTTACGAGGTCACTATGGACTTTGATATGGCCCTCAAGAATCCCAGGAACGGTTCCGAATTCTGGAAAGAGAAAATGACCCAGCAAGGGGTTTACAGTGTAGAAAGTGGGACCGAGGAGGACGCTCGGCAAGAGGCTATTAAACTGTTGGTTGAAGCCATTATTAACAAAACCACAAAAAGCTGGTAACGGATGTCGTTAGATTTAGATGAAGATACTTGTGGGAGATTTTGGGCCTGGCGGTCGTCTGTAGAGTCATCGAAATGGCAAGCCATGATTCCTGAAGCCAATTCTGTTGACAGGCAGTGATGAGGTCGTTATTATTGAATTGGAAACACCTATGAAACACTACATCATAAAGGCTACCTTCATAGTTGCAGTTCTTCAGTTCGTGCTGGGGAGTCATTCTGGATGGGCCAAGGATATAAATTCTAAAGCCGGCACCAGCTCTTTTCCCTTTTTGAAGATAAATATCGGCGCCCGCGCCGTCGGCATGGGAGGGGCATTCACTGGGTTGGCCAACGATGAATCGGCCCTGTACTACAATCCCGCCGGGATTTCCTCTTATGAGGAGGATCGTTTTATTCTGGGTTATCACAACTACTTCGTGGATATGCAATCAGGATTTTTGGGCTACATACACCCGGTCCGTGAGGGCATGTTTCTTAGTGGTTGGATCAGTTATCTGAACTACGGCGAATTTATCCAAACCGACAGTTTTGGCACCATAACAGGCACATTCGGTGGCGGGGATTTACTGGCGGCAGTATCTCTCTCCGTAAAACAGGGCTACAATCTCACGCTGGGTGGCACCGTCAAGTTGATCTATGAGCGGATTCAAGATTTCTCCGCTACTGGCTTTGCTGTTGATCTGGGAGTTAAGTACTCAGCTAATAGAGACCGACTTGGACTGGGGATCATGATCCAGAATCTGGGTAAGCAGCTTAGCGCCTTTGATGAGGAGAAGTACCGGTTGCCTTTGACACTCCGTGGCGGTGTTTCGCTCCGGCCCAGAGCCTTTCCACTGATTCTGGCTACCGATCTAATCATCCCTGTTGACAACGATGCAGTGGTAGCCATTGGGGCGGAGTACTATGAATTCAAGCCTTTTTATGCCAGAATAGGTTGGAACAGCTTCGGTTCTAATTTCCGTGGCGCCAATTCCGATGACAGTTGGGCCGGCCTTTCGTTAGGTGTTGGTTTCGATATAGAAAAGATGCATATTTCATATGCCTTCTCGCCCAGTGCTGACCTGGGTGAGAGCCATCGTGTAACCCTAACTGGCGGTTTGTAAGATGCGAGTAAAAAAACACATTCAATCCTGGCTACTTATATCCGTGGGCATTTTTTCAGCCCTGGTTGCCTGTTCGTCGTTGAAGGTATCGGACCCGAAGTCGGTCGTGATAGCCATGTTCGGAGCGATGGAAAAAAACGATAAGGCAACCCTGGCTCACCTTTTAGACCTGGCCGAGTTAATGCGCGATTATGGTGAGGATTATGCTCTTCACTCAGACAGCCCTCGAGTTTTCACTAATCCGGAGCAAATCCTTGATGATCTCACCGGTGACGGACTTACTAAACGTCGGTGGTTTTCGCTCCAAAGGATAATCAATGATGTTGACGTCATGGGTGAAACCGCTACCGTCGGAGTTACCTTTGTGGACAAGGAGCAATCCCGGGCGTACCTCACTAAATTCGGCTTGCACGTAGTAAACGGGAAGTGGAAGATATACAGCTTTAAGACAACTCAGAGCAGCCCCTGAAAACGTTCTCCTTATTTCTCATCCCTGTTGCAATAATCGGCTTAATTCATTTGGGTATACCCGGTAGTCACCGGAGAAACAAAGAGGTGGTCCGGCTTGTTGTCTAATCAATTGAATCTATGCCAGAAGTCAAACATGTCTTCCCATCCGAGACTCAAAGTATCTGCAGAGAAGCTACCCCACCAGGGGGCCATCGGGAGAGAATACTCAAAAGCCATGCGCTATACCGGCCATGCCATTAATGGAGTTGTTGGTAATATAAACGAGACACTGCAGGGTAAGCTGTCTGAAGTAACAAAGTCTTTTGCTCTCTGAAGATCGTTTCGTATGTTGCGAACGAGACCACTTAAACCATTAACCCATAGTCCAGGGAGACCGACATGCGCAAGCTTGTTCTGCTCGTTAGCGTGGCAACGACGTTGCTTTTATTTTTCTCATTGGCGAGGGGGGGGAGTATACCGTCCTGGGAAGCGCCGTCCGGGAAACTCGGCTTCTTCCCGATTTCCAATGAGATTTCCTTTTACAAAAACTATGATGACGCCGGCGAAGACCGCGGCCAGACCATGCAAATCGTCTCAATTAACTCCTTCAAGATTCTCACAACGTTTAATTTTGAATTTACCGGAGACTTTAACTGGCGGTATTCTTATATCGATCCATATAATAGTTCACTGGGGAAAAACGACCATGATTACTACATTGAACTTTCAGTAGTAAAACCGGTCACCAGCTTTTTCAGCCTGAATGTCCAGAGGATCATAGCGACCTTTGAGGAAGAATCGATCAACCAGTATGGATTCCGCCTGAGCTTCTGAGAGTGGGCTGCAAGCTGCTTTTATTGCGTCGACACATTCCCCGTTCGGTTTGGGGAAAACGGCTGCTCCCTCTGCCGTTTCGGGGCTTGACTAAATGGGGAAACATTGAGTCCTGCTGCGCCGTTATAATAGATGTAACAGTTGATTTCCTGATACCGATATTTTATATTAGGTATATGGCTCTTTGACAGGTAGAGGAGGCAACGCCTCTTTTTGCTGACCTGAGAGAATCTAGTTAGCGTGATATGGGGGTGAACTGGTTTCGACGGGTTTAGCGGGGGGTTGTTGGCGTGCCGGGGTTGTCTGGGTCCCCGTTAACAAACCGGGCAAAACACCAAATGGCGAATACGATTACGCCATGGCTGCCTAATTAGAGGCAACCCGTTGTGCTTGATCCTTTGTCTCCAGGGTTAGGACACAGCGTCGATAAAGGAGGCTCGGTCCTCAGACGCCTTTAATGAGGGCTTAAACAAAAAGGCTGGTTCTGGCAGTGGCCTGTCAGCCGGCAGCTGTCAGGGCGAGAAATAAAAGACTGACTACGCACGTAGAAGACGGCTTGACGTTACTCTCGGACGGGGGTTCGATTCCCCCCACCTCCAGTAAAATGTGCGCTGAATAATTTCGATTAGTATGAGGGAAAATTCTGACTCGTCAGTGCAGGCACAAACAAGAGTTCACGGGAACCCACCTAAAGGTGGGACACCCGGCCGAGCTTATATAAGAAGTGAATTATGGGAATTGTTAAAAGGAGCGTGAGACAAATGAGCAAACACAGTCTCTTCGACCTACAGGGCGATTTCGTAAAGACAATCATCAAGGATACCGTAGAAACATATTCTGGCCAGTGGAGAATAGTACACGAAGCAATACAAAACAGCCATGATGCAATTCAATTAAATCATTCCATAAAGAAAGGTCTAATTGAAATAGAACTGCATATAGGAACTAACCTAGTGTTGTGTCCCTAACGCTTCTTTACAGCGGTTGACTTTGCCGAGGAT
>CAZYRH010000011.1:22432-31231 GCA_964650395.1 uncultured Ignavibacteriales bacterium | reverse complement strand
CATAGTTAGGAGAACCCTCTAAATGGAAGACAAGAAAATTGCCCTCAAGATGGTAATCAATGGCAAGATAAAAGACGTCTCATATGAGGAACTGGCCCTTTCCAACAACCTGGCCCAAGAGGCGCTGGTGCGATTGTTGATTGATAAAGGCATATTCAAAGCGGACGAAATGCTCAAGATGATGGAAACAGTAAAGAAGGAGCGCTATCGCTTCCCCGAGAAAAAATAGCATGGAAAAGCCTGAGGACGAAAAAGAGTCGCCCGCACCGATACTCAATCAGACTGAGGAGTCCGAACCGGTGCTTGAGTGGACCTGCCATCCCGTCAAACGCAAGCCGCTGCTCTCGGCGCTGGTGACGGTCTTTATTTTCATGGTTGTATTGGTCGTCTATTACTCCACAGAGTCGAAGGCGTTTGGAGTCCTGGCCGCAGTGGTGATGATCGCTTCTCTGGCCAAGTTCTACTTCCCGACGACCTATCGGTTAACTCATGAGAAGATCATAATCAAGACCACGACTCAGACACTACGAAAAGATTGGTTGGTGTATCGCAGTTGCTATCCAGACAAGCATGGCATCCTTCTCTCACCATTCGTCCGGCCCTCGCGACTTGAAAACTTCCGCGGGGTTTACCTGATGTTTTCCAACAATCACGACGAAGTCACCAGCTTTGTTAAAACCCATATTGACAAACGAGCCGACTCAGAATCTCAAGATGAAGGCGGTGAGGCTTGAGCTTCTTTAAGGGTAGCGCGGAACTGCCCAGCCCCGAAAAGAACACCCTTCCGGCTGATGAAGAAGCTGTCCTGGATAAGGTAGCACACAAGGTGATAGAGTGGCGGATGGCGGCGCCGGCTATTCTGTTTTTGGAGTCGGTGAAGCCGCTTAATTTCATTGGCTCACAGGCACTGGTCTTTTTTGAGCCAATTGTACAATCCATTTTCAATATCAAGGACTATGATACCTTCCGCCAGGCTTTAGAAAAACGAGAGTCTATTGAGATTCTACTTCTCAAAATTGAAAAGTACGACGCCGTTGCCTCCCAGAGAGAAAAGCGCATCAAAAAGTATCTGAAAGTCGAGAAGAAAAAGTGGAAATGGTACCAACGCTGGCTGGGCATTGCCACCCCGAAGGTGCAAATCCCCGACGAAGTCTTGAACCCACCCGGGGGTTAAACAAAAAATCTGTAGGGCAGGTCTCGGAGAGACCTGCTTACTTTTAGCAGGTTTCTGCGAAACCTTCCCTACGACGAAGGCTGCTGTCGCAGAATTTTACTTGACAAAACAGTCTCTTTTGTTTATTCTAATGTAATTGCAGGAATGTAGTACTTGCTTTGGAAAACCATTTTCCACAGGAGGAATCTATGAAAAGAATCGTAACACTTTTGATTGCAATTGCCGCCGTCTTTCTAATCGGATCGTCCGTTCTCAGTCAAACAAACGGAAAGACACTCATTGACCCCGACACAATGTACGCTTACCAGATTTACAGCCTTGAGACGCAACTGGCAACGGTATACCTCGGCGACTTCACTGATGGACACACTGTCAACGATATCGATCCAGTCAGCATTATGGTCAATGGAACGATTCCGCCGTTATCACAGCAGATCCTGCCGTCTCATCCTGACTTTTCCGGCGAAGTGACGGAGATCACCCTTCCGATTGGAGTTTTCGTCCTGGGCTATATGCCCTTTTGGGACACTACCATCCAGGTATATACTGTATCCGGCAGGTGGTTGACCGGCAGCAGATGCAATTTTTCTGTTGACGGTGAGGTCACTATGATTGGCCACACCTCCGGTGATGTCGACAACGACGGTAGGGTGGATGTCGCTGATTTAGTGTACTTGATTGAATTCCTTTTCAGAGGGGGAGCCGCACCGCAAGTGCCGGAGACGGCTGATCTCGATCACAACGGAGCAGTTAATGTCGCTGACTTGACGGCTTTAGTGAATCTCATGTTCCGCTGATCGATTGAGCTTAACTTCAGTGGTAGGTTTCGTCGCGACCTGCCCTATTTGGTAAAATACGATTCCTTCTCAGAAGGATAGTCACCGCGCCTGACGTCTTCTATATATTTTTTTACAGCCGTGGTGATTATCGGAGGGAGGTCAGCGTACTGGCGGAGGAACTTGGGCTTGAACTCATCCTCGCGCAGGCCAAGGATATCATTGATGACCAGCACCTGCCCGTCACAGTGTGGCCCAGCGCCGATGCCTATTGTTGCGGCCATCTTGAGGGCTGCGGTGATTTCGTGGACGGCATCCGCATGAATCAATTCCAGCACTATTGAGAAGCAACCCGCCTCCTCCAAAGCTAACGCTGATTCGAGCAAATAGGAACGTGATTTTTCTCCCTTTCCTTGCACCTTCGGGCCGCCAAAGCGGTGGATAGACTGAGGCGTGAGTCCAATATGGCCCATGACCGGTATACCACATTCGACGACGCGCTTTATGGTGGCTGCCATCTCGACACCCCCTTCTACTTTTACCGCCTCGGCTCTACCCTCTTTTAAGAAACGGCCGGCATTCAAAATTGCCGTCTCAGTTGAGGGCTGAAACGATAAAAACGGCATGTCGGCAATAAGTAAAGCCTTGCGTGTGCCGCGTGCCACAGCGGCAGTGTGAGCTATCATGATGTCCATCGTTATGGGAAGGGTGGAATCATAGCCATGGATCACATTGCTGGCGGAGTCGCCGACGAGAATAGCATCGATGCCGGTCTGATCGAGCAGCTTAGCCATGAAATAATCATAGGCGGTAAGAACGGCGATTTTTTCGCCCTTGGACTTCTTGTTGAAAAATGTCTGAACTGTTGTTTTTTTACGTTCGTTAGTTTTCGCCATACTTACTTGCCAGCCAAGTCTCCAGCGGGTGCGTAATACTTCTTGCCGGATATCGGCTTACTGATCTGTTCGATCAAGTCGTCAAAATGTTCGGGATTGTTTACAAAATCTATCTCATCGGTTTTTACCACCAAGAGAGGAGTATCAATATAGTTGAAAAAGTAATAATCGTAAGCTTTGCACAGCAGCCTGATGTACTCAGAGTCGATAGACCTTTCAAACGAGTAATTGCGTTTGCGAATCCTCTGAAGCAGGACTGGCGCCGAGGCCTGAAGGTATATAACCAGGTCCGGTCGCGGAACATCACGCGCCAGAATCGGTGCAATCCTGTTGTAAAGAGCCAGCTCGCGATCGGAAAGATTGACAGAGGCAAAAATCGAGTCCTTGGCAAACAAGTAATCAGCGACAATCCTCTGGGCAAAAAGGTCTCGTGTCATCAACTGCTGCTGTTGTTGAAAACGTGAGAGCAAAAAGTACAGTTGACAGCTCAAAGCATAACGCTTGCGGTTTTTGTAGAAATCAGCCAGGAAAGGATTTTCAAAAACTTCCTCGTTGACCAGCTCGGCCTCAAGCCGCTCAGCCAGCATGCCGGCAAACGATGTCTTACCGACACCGATCACCCCTTCGACAGTGAAGTAATTAGCTTTAAACGTTTCGGGCGACATGATCCTTGTATAATAGAACCTTTTGCCGATCCTCATCGGTGAGAAACTCGGCAACCGGTCGCTTAACCACCGGGTGGATGATATTGGGTTCAATCTGCAGCAGCGGCACCATAGCAAAGGCCCGATTCAAAAGCTCCCGGTGCGGTATCGAAAGCCGATCGGTTGCAATGATCCTGTCGCCGAACAACAGAATATCAAGATCAATAATGCGCGGCTTCTTTTCCCGCTTGCCACCGCGGCCAAACATCTTCTCAATCGTCTCCAGGGTGTCAAGCAGTTCGTTGGGCAGGAACTGATAGTCCCCCATTACCACCTGGTTCATAAACGACGGATTTTCCTCTTTCATCCCTTCCGCCTCAGAGAGGTAAATACTAGATACGGCTACTACCTCTAAACCTGGTACTTCTTCAAGTTTGACAAGGGCGGCCGACAAGTTTTTCTCCCGATCTCCCATATTGGAGCCCGTCAGTATGTATACTGTTTCCGCCATATTATCCACCTATGATTTGAAATTGCGACCACTTATCAACTTCGATGGATCCCTCTGAGAGCGCGTCAATTCTACCTCGATAAACCTGACGTATCCGGGTATCGGTGGATTCATCTTCCGTACTCTCAAAGTTACCCCGTAAATACCAAAGGTGTCAAGTATTTTGGTAGCAAGTCTGCCAGCAAGTCCTTCGAGCAAAGTAAAGGCCTTTCCCTCGACCGTTTCTTTGACGAGATTGTACACCTGACGATAGTCAACTGTATCGGTCAACCGGTCAAAATGGCCGGCATCGGCCAGGTCAACTTCAAGCTCGCAGTCCACCTCGAAAAGCCCCCCTGTTTCTTTTTCCGCCGTCGTAACACCGTGATAACCATAGAAGGACATGCCATTCAGGCGAATAATGTCTTTCACTACTCGCTTTCCCGTTTAACCAGTTTGTGCCTCTTCTTCACTCGCTTAAATGCCTCACTGTACGCCTCTGGTGGGGCAGTTAAAGAAAACCTCAAAAAACCCTCGCCAGTATCGCCAAAGGCAGTACCCGGCAGCACTAAGAGGCGGCTGAGTCTATAAAGGAAGCCGGCAACAGCGCTTGCCTGACGGCGGCGCTCGATCTTTGCCCACATAAACGGTACCGTGTCAAATCCTGACTTTTCAAGCCGGAGCACATCCAATATCTTTAAAAGTTCAGCTGAATTACGAGTGATTGTCTCTCGAACTCCCTTAAGAGAGTCGTTGGGGAATTGGCGAACTGCTCTCAATGCCAGGTCAACATAGAACTCAGGAACAAAGCTTGGCAACATCTGGGCAGCTAGTTTCACGCCGTTGATGATCTCCCGATTGCCCACCACAAAACCGAATGGAATAGCCGGAAGCCCGAAGTGGTAGGCAAAAGAGTAGACCTCCACTCCGATTCTCTTGCCGCCTTTTATTGACATAAGAGAAGCATGCTTCCTGCCGGAAACTGCTGCGAAAGCGGCATCGTTAACCACAATTATGTTCTCACGACCGGCAAGCCAGACCAGGCTAGCCATGTCCTTTTCACTCAGTTCGGCTCCAGTGGGATTGTGTGGTGAATTGAGAAAAAGTATTCTGGCAACACGGCCAAGGCGAGTGTGAACCCGTTCAAAATCGGGTACCCAGTCATTCTTAGTGGATATCGAATAACTCACTGGTTCTCCCCCGCAGGCTGTTGTCACTCGCCGATAGAGCGGAACCCCCAATTCCGGTACAAAAGCGATATCCCCATTATCAACAAAACCCAGGGCAATTGCGAAAATCAAACTGGAAATGCCACCGCCTATGAATATCTCCTTGGATGGTTCTATCTTGGCACTGTGGTAAGTATGAAACCATCCCGACAGTTCCTCTTTGAGCTTGCTTAACTTTTCCTGGCTCGCACGTTGCATTCCATTCTGCCTCTGGAGTTCATCCGGCACAATTTCCACCGGCCAGGTGAAAGTAGACAGGTCCAGTACGTTAGTCTTCCTTACCAGCGATCGTCTTGGTTCAGAGGGAACAAACGACCGGATGCCAGGGGCCAATTGGTAGAGCCTATTGGCTTTGTCTATCACAAGCTTTTTCACTATCATCAAAGAAAAGGCCTTCAGGACTTGTTGTCATGGTTTTCATCAAAATTGAGCCGCATTTTCTTCAGCCGTTTGATTTCTTTAGATGGAATCGCCTCAACATTGCCAAGCTGACGAGCAAGCCACATGACACGGGCTAAGTGTTCCACCATTTCGTGGTGGTTGAAGGCTTCATCAAGAGTGCGACCGACAGTCAAAAGGCCATGATTTCGCAAAAGAAAAGCATTGCAGCTTTCAATATGCGGCTCAAGCGACTTCGGTACTGCCTCAGTGCCGGGTGAAGCGTATTCTGTTAAAGGGATATTACCAATTAAAAGTATAATCTCCGGAAGAATGTTATCGGCAAGGGGGATGCCCGCCACGGCAAAAGAGGTCGCAAACGGAGGATGTGAATGCACACAGGCAGCGATCTCAGGCCGATTCTCATAAACAAAAAGGTGCATGAGCAGTTCCGATGAAGCACGGTTCTTACCCTCCAGATGATTTCCGCTGACATCGACAATAACCATGTCTTCAGGGGATAAACGCCACTTAGCAAAGCAAGAGGGAGTAACCATAATTCGAGTGTCATCGAGACGCACGGAAATATTTCCCTCAGTGCTCACCAGCATGCCGCGTTCATAGAGTCGCTTTCCGACATCAACAATAGCATCTTTCAAAGTGAAGAGTGACACCATAAGTTGTGACAAGTTATGGGGTTTCGTGTAAGATGTCAACTACATGAGTATAGGGGTGATTTAAGTTGTGTTTACCTTTGAAATTGATTGATGGATATGATGATATGAAGAGAAAGTATTGAAGAGAAGCAGTCTTTTATTGGGTGTAAAAGGTAATGAATATAAGTATATGACATTGCTAATCTTGTGACTGATAATGGGATAGAATGGGTATATTTGATAGGCTTGAGGGCTTTTTAGTGGGAGTTTTTTTGAATCAAATAGAAAAAAGGAACGTTATAAATTATGGTAAGTAAATTTTGAAGATATTTTGCTTGACTTTATTTAAAAAAGACTATATTATAATTGTTTACGTGGCTGGAGGATAAATAAACAATTGAAGAAGCTTTTTCTCCCCCCTTATTCAAAAATTCAACGAGGGTCAAAGGCGCTGATGATAACTTCAGTCGCTTTTTTCTGCATTGCAGTCGGTATCTTGGTATCCTCAGGGCTAAACGTTTCGCCGAAAACTCAGGCGCAAGGGCCAACTAATATAGCCCAGACCGGTCCGTATCCTGTCGTAGATAAAAGCGGGGAACTTGAATCGCCTTTTGTGACCGTTGTTGACAAGGTCAAGAATGCGGTCGTGAATATCTCTGCCCTTTCCAGAGAACAGGTTGTTCCCTGGTGGTTTCGAGGGTCCAACTATGCAACCTCGTACGGCTCAGGTTTTTTCTTTCGCGAAGATGGATATATCTTGACTAATAATCATTTGGTTCGGAAAGCCGAGGAATTAATTGTCCGCACCGCTTCGGGATATAAGTATGAGGCAAAGCTTGTTGGCACTGACCCTGAGACTGACCTGGCGGTGCTGAAAGTTGATCCGGAAGAGAAGATCACCGCTATTCCGTTCGGAGATTCCGACGCGCTTAAAGTAGGTGATTGGGCGGTTGCAATCGGCAACCCGTTTCCTCAGCAGGGGCTTGACAGGACAGTGACCGTCGGCGTCATCTCGGCCAAGGGTCGCGGCAACTTGTACTTCGGGCGTGAAACACCGAATTACCAATACTATATTCAGACTGATGCCTCCATTAACCCCGGCAACTCAGGCGGGCCGCTTTTGAACCTGCGAGGGGAATGCATTGGCGTCAACGCCGCTATTTCAACCCCATCAGGAGGATCGGTGGGAATTGGTTTTGCCATTCCGATTAACCTGGCACGGGCGGTGGTTCCGGACCTCATTGCGCACGGCAAACCTCGTCGCGGATGGCTGGGGGTCTGGCTATCAAAGGTAACGGAACGGGATGCAAAACAACAAGACCTCGACGCGGTAAAAGGTGTTATGATTGATTCAGTGTTTTCCAACTCACCTGCTAAAAAGGCCGGTATAAAGCAAGGCGATATTATCGTCAGCTTCAACAACCAACCAATTGACGATCCCAACCAGTTATCAGTCATGATCAGTACCGTCAAAAAGAGCCAGCCAATTCCTATGGAAATTGTACGTAACGGGAATGAACAGAAGTTGACAGTTACAATTGTTGACCGCGACACTTTTCTGGCTTCAATGAGCAAGAAAGAGGAACGTGACGATTTCCAGATTAGTCAGTGGATGGGGATGGAATTGATTGATTATACTCCAGAGATTGCTCGCGCTCTTTCTATTGAGTATGTCGATGGGGTTTTCGTCAAGCGCGTTTACTCCGGTAGTCCAGCCGACGAGGCATCGATTATACAAGGAACCATAATCTTGCAGATTGCTAACACGCCGACAAAGTCGCTGGAGGACGTTGAGAAGGTAGCTATAAAATTGAAGGGACAAAACAAAAGAATCCCTTTAATAGTCCAAGAACCTGACGGGACAATTGCCAGGAAAGTTATTCGACCGTAATTTTGTGCGATGTAAACGTTTGTTATTGATGGCCCCCATAATGGCGGTCAAAATGCAACATCTATTGGAAGGAGATCGTCGGAGACAGTGGCTAAACAATCGCTGAAGTATCGCGATGAAGACAGGTCGCTTGATCTGTATCTCCGCGAAATAGGAGAAACACCCCTCATTAATGCCGAAGAAGAAGTGCGATTGGCACGGAAGATCAAGCAGGGTGATAGAAGAGCCCTTGAAAATCTCACTAAAGCTAATCTGCGCTTCGTTGTTTCGGTGGCTAAACAGTACCAGAATCAGGGTCTTTCCCTGGCCGATTTAATTAACGAAGGCAATATAGGCCTGATAAAGGCGGCTAAAAGGTTTGATGAGACCCGCGGATTCAAGTTTATCAGCTATGCGGTCTGGTGGATCAGACAAGCCATTCTGCAGGCCCTGGCCGAGCAGAGCCGCATTGTCCGCCTGCCGCTCAATCGGGTCGGTACGCTTCACAAAATTGGCAAAATCTCAAGCCGGCTCGAACAAGGGCTGGGACGAGAACCTTCACCCGAGGAGATCGCCAGCGAACTGGAGTTAAGCGCGGGTGAAGTGTCCGACACGCTCAAGATTTCCAATTCGCATCTTTCACTTGACGCCCCTTTTTCAACCTCAGACGACAACTCTCTTATCGA
>CAZYRH010000011.1:0-22332 GCA_964650395.1 uncultured Ignavibacteriales bacterium | reverse complement strand
CGCATCTTTCACTTGACGCCCCTTTTTCAACCTCAGACGACAACTCTCTTATCGACGTCTTAGAGGACGAATTTCAACCATCACCTGACGAGGAACTGTTAAAAGATTCGTTGCGGGTCGAGATTGAAAAGGCGCTTGACACCCTTACGCCACGCGAAGCCGAGGTTATCAATCTTTACTTCGGCCTCAACCATGAAAAGGCGCTGACCTTGGAGGAGATCGGCGCTCGCTTTTCACTGACCCGAGAACGCGTCCGCCAAATCAAGGAGAAGGCGATTCGCCGATTGCGGCATGCCTCCCGCAGCCGGTCGTTGCGAGCTTATTTGAACTAGCCAAGCCGGTTCCGACCACGAATAAAACCGCTCCACTCAGGGGCGGTTTTTTTTGATTTAGACGAAGTCGAAGGTGTGATCCTACGACTCATTTTGCAAGTGTGTGCATTCCCATGGAGTACACTTTGGATCGGGTCACATCCACCTTTGGCTGGCAAGACCTGACCGAACAGCGAACATTTTACTAATTCCCCACTACCCTCTTCTCCGTTCTCACGATCCTTGCCCAGGTATCCCGCAAGGAAACCGTCCGATTGAACACCAGTTTTTCTTCGGATGAATCAATCGAGTCGACACAGAAATAGCCATGTCTCATAAACTGGTAACGGCTACCGGGGTGAGCACCCTTGAGAGAGGGTTCCACTCGGCAGGAAGTCAATATCTCCAATGAGTGAGGGTTGAGATTAGCTTTGAAATCAGAACCGTCTTCAACGTCGTCAGGGTTTTCATTTATAAAGAAATGATCGTACAAACGTACCTCTGCTTCGAGCGCATGGGCAACTGAGACCCATTGCAGTGTTCCCTTAACTTTGCGTCCGTCAGGAGAAGCGCCGCCTCTTGATGCCGGATCATAGGTGCAGTGCAGCTCGATCACTTCACTGGTTTGTTCATCCTTGACTACCCGTTCACATTTGATAAAGTAGGCGTGCTTGAGACGCACCTCGCGACCGGGGGCTAAACGGAAGAACTTCTTGGGGGGATCTTCGTGAAAGTCATCCCGTTCAATGTACAGCACTCGTGAAAAAGGAACCATCCGGGTTCCCATAGATGGGTCCTCCGGATTATTCACGGCCTCTACTTCCTCCACCCTATCTTCCGGGTAGTTGTCTATGATCACTTTAAGGGGATGCAAAACGGCCATAACACGCGGCGCTCGCTTGTTCATATCTTCACGGAAACAATCTTCAAGCACAGCAATGTCAACCACACTTCCCCTTTTCCTGGCAACACCAATACGCTCGGCGAAATTACGAATCGATTCCGGTGTATAGCCCCGTCGCCGTAAACCGGAGATGGTAGGCATGCGCGGATCGTCCCACCAGGATACATATCCTTCCTCTACCAATTTCAGGAGCTTACGTTTGCTCATCACAGTGTAAGTGAGCTCCAAGCGAGCGAACTCGATCTGCTGCGGATGATGAATACCCAGCGCATCAAGGAACCAATCGTACAACGGCCGGTGATCTTCAAATTCGAGGGTACAAATGGAATGAGTGATCCCTTCGATGGCATCTGACTGGCCATGAGCCCAGTCGTACATTGGGTATATGCACCATTTATCGCCGCTACGGTGATGGGGCGCGTGTAGAACACGGTACATCACCGGATCCCGCATGTTCATATTTCCCGAGGCCATGTCGATCTTGGCGCGCAGGACTCGCGACCCATCCGGAAATTCGCCGGCTCGCATGCGCTCGAACAAGTCCATGTTCTCTTCAACCGAACGGTTCCTGTATGGGCTCTCCTTCCCGGGTGCAGTCAGGGTGCCGCGATACTCCCTGATTTCATCAGAGCTCAAATCGTCAACATAGGCCTTGCCATCCTTGATCAACTGCACCGCAAACTGATAGAGTTGATCAAAGTAATCCGAGGCATAGTACTCCCGATCCTCCCAATCAAATCCCAGCCAGCGAATGTCAGTTTTGATTGACTCCACATATTCCGCTTCCTCCTTAGTCGGATTGGTGTCGTCAAATCGCAAATTGCACAGGCCGCCGTATTGGGCGGCAAGACCAAAATTGAGGCAGATAGACTTGGCGTGTCCAATGTGCAGATAGCCGTTCGGTTCCGGCGGAAAACGGGTATGAACCCGCCCCTCATTCTTGAGAGCCTTAAGGTCCTCCTCGATAATCGTCCGAATAAAATTCGAGGGGGGAGTAGAGTTAGCGCCTGATTTATTAGTATTCGTTTTTCCTTTTCTCACGTTTCTGCCACGTTTTTCACCATTTCGAAGCTGCACAATGTTTCTCCTCATCAAATACAAGAAAAATATCTACGAGCTAACCTCTGTTCAAGGCAAGCTAATTCATAGCGATTTTATCACTAAGGCAATTAAAGAAAACTCAACGTGACCTTCAACTTAAAAGTACGCTCCCTGTCACTACCACATGGAAATTACTTAGAATATTAAAGCAGCCCATGCTGGGAAAACTGATTCATTAGACTTATAGGTTGCAAGAGCTTTTTTCTTTATTGCCCCAAGTAACTTGCCAAGCGGGTAGAATGTTTACCTTACCGATAAAAGTGTACGAACTTTAAAAACATGCTATGCTGGATCTGCAACTTCGGTGACTTTTGGAAGCTGATACGTATCTCTCCGAGGGGGGTGCATGTTCTTTCTACTGTAGAAATACGGTTTCATTTTCAATCCAATGTATTACATTAGTTTAATATACACCGCTGGAAGGTGCATTTTATCTCACATCGTTGTAGGAAGGAGAAAGGAGATATGCGTACATCAGCTTTCACCCTCGTTTTGGTTGTAGCCGTAACCTCTGCAGTGGCAGTGGGTGCCTCTCAAACTGGACTGAGCTCCGAAATGATAGAACGGATTGAAGCACACTTCAATCATCAGGGTAACACCAAGAACCTTATAAACGCCGTGACAAATAACAACATCCAGAACCTGTCGCTCAACCGACAAAGAATAGTAACGCACAATAAACACTTCAACTTTATGCTCAAAAAGAGCGGCATCACAAATCAAAAGAGCTCGGGTCGTTGCTGGCTGTTTGCCGGGCTGAATGTCCTCAATCCCACGATTATGACCAAGCTCAACCTTTCCTCGTTTGAACTCTCCGAGCCGTATCTCACCTTCTGGGATAAGATGGAAAAAGCTAACCTGTTTCTCGAGGAAATCATCGAGCTTTGTGACCGACCAATCACTGACCGAAAGCTGGAGGTCATTCTGGATAATCCGTTTGGCGACGGAGGCTGGTGGCACTACGTGACTGATCTGATTGACAAATATGGCGTGGTACCCCTTTCAGCCATGCCAGAGACGAAGCAGTCGACATCCACAAGCATTATCAATCGCCTAATCAACCGAAAATTATACGCCGCGGCCGCCGAGGTCCGCCGGATGTATGCCGCTGGTAAAAGCGAAGACGAACTACGGCAGAGGAAGGAGGAAATACTCGGAGATGTCTATAACATACTCGTTTTCGCTTACGGCGCTCCGCCCAAAAGATTCACTTTCCGTTACGAGGACAAGGACTCTGCTATCTCTGAGCCTGCTGAGTATACTCCCCATTCATTCTATGAAAACTTCCTTGGCGCCAATATATCCAAGTTCGCTATTCTAATGGATAATCCCAATAAAGAGTATGGTAGTCTGTACCAGATCGAAGCTAGCCGCAATATGGCCGACAAACCAAATCTCACCCTGCTCAACCTGCCCATCAAAAAGATCAAGCAGTACTGTCTGAAAGCTCTGCTGGACAGTCAGGCAGTCTGGTTTGCCTGCGATGTCGGCAAGGAGAACTATCGAGACTCAGGGATTTTGGCGGCGGATGTGTATGATTACAATAGCACTTTCGGGATTGATTTTAACATTTCCAAAGCGGACCGAATCGCCTATCGCGAAAGCTATCCCAACCACGCCATGGTCCTGCTGGGCGTAGACACTACCGCCGATGGTGAGCCGGTCAAGTGGCTGGTTGAAAATAGCTGGGGAACAAAAAAAGGTGATAAAGGCTACTGGTACATGTACGGTGACTGGTTCGATGAATACGTCTACGTTGCAGTGGTGGACGAACGCAAGCTTGAACTTGAAGACCGCGAACGACTCAAGCAGAAACCGATTGTCCTTCCAGTCTGGGATCCATTCTGGAAGGCACTAAGAAATCTGAAGTAGCTGGTGAGGCTCCAATCAGTGGATATTATGTCGAAATTGCTCCAGATCGTTCCACCTGGACGATGCTCCACTCACCCCAACCAGTTAGAGGTGGTTTCCAAAGATGAATCGACGCTGTCTCAGGTTGTGCCTTTGGCCATTGTGTGGGCGGAAAATGCTGAGGAAATCAGCAAGATTGTTAAGGCCTGCTGTGAGAACCGGACGCCGATCACAACTCGCGGCGCCGGTAGCGCCTTAGAAGGCTCAACAATCCCTCTGCCAAACGGCATTGTGCTCGATCTTAGCCAAATGACTAAGATTATCAATTACTGGCCTGACGACCTGCAAGTTCACGTGGAACCGGGGATTATATACGACAACTTAAACAACTACTTAAAGCGCGATGGTCTCTTCTTCCCGCCCTCGCCGGGCGGATCGGGCGATGTTGCCACTATCGGTGGTATGGTCTCCACTAACGCCAGCGGAATATATTCAGTAAAATACGGCGGTACCCGGGAATATGTTCTGAAGCTAGAGGTTATCACCGGCACCGGGGAGATCATGAAGCTCGGAAACCGGGCGATTAAACGCTCAAGCGGGTACAATCTTATTGATCTCGTTGTCGGAGCGGAAGGAACTCTGGCAGTTATCTCCTCAATTACCATTAAGTTAGCCGGATTACCTGAGGGTAGACTTCAAAATGCCTTCAAGTTCGACAGTGAGGTTAACGCAGCTAAGGCTGTATCAGAAATGTGCCGATACGGACTCGACCTTGCCGCCGTTGAGTTCCTTGACCGACAGGTTATAAATGCGCTAAACCTATTAAAAGAATATGGTCTTGAGGAGGCTCCCTCTCTGTTTCTTGAGTTTCACGGCCCAAAACCTGTCCTGGAATCAAACGCCGAGCTTGCCGAGTCAATCTGCACTGAACTGGACGGAATTAAGCTCGAGCTGGCTGACAGCCAGAGGCCCTGGGAAATACGACACTACATTACTGAAGCCATAAAACATCGCCAACCGGGGTATACCATCATTCGCAACGATGTCGCTTTTCCCATTTCCTGCTTGCCTGAAATGGTAGAGTACTGTCACCGTTTAGGTAAAGAGCATGGGATAATGGTGCATACCTTTGGTCACGTGGGGCTGGGTTTGCTTCACGCCCTACTGCTGGCAAGGAGAGAGAACGAAACGGAATGGGAAAAGGCTCTCGAAATCAACAACATGATCATTCGCAAGACAATCGAACTTGGGGGAACGATCTCCGGTGAGCATGGCATCGGTTTAGGGCACAAAGACTTGTTTGCTTTGGAACACGGCCCGGCGGTGGAACTGATGAGGAAGATAAAAAAGCAGTTTGATCCTTACAACATTTTGAACCCCGGCAAGATATTCGATATGTAGTTACCAAATACAGCGTTAGCAAAGCAAGATTTCTCATAATTTATCGCCTCATGACGACAATAACGGAAACGCCGTATATTCCTCCGGTAAACGGCCGGCAGCCTACCGAGCAAGGCTTGACTAACCCACTGTTACTTAGTATATATAAGCTTAGGATGGAACGTTTCATGCTTTTGAAATTATAAATAAATCATGAAGATATTACTCATTACGGCTACCTTGGTAGGGTTGTGTGCGGTGCTTTCCTATTCCCAACCACGCCTGGAGATCCCCGTAAACAACTTTAATTTTGGTTACGTACCTCAAAATTCCACGGTTGTCCGCAAGTTTTGGTTCAAGTCTACGGGCACTGACACGCTCCAAATCAAGGACATCAAAACCGGGTGCGCTTGTGCTGTGATGCCACTTGAAAAAAATTGGATCGCACCAGGGGACAGCATGAGGGTAAGTATTTTTTGGGCCATTAAGAGGAACATGGGGGCAATTGCCCGTTCCCCGCGGATTTTTACTAATGCCAGCCCTGACCCTCTCCGACTGCATTTGCAAGGGACAGCTTTACTCTTCCCCGATTCAGCTCGCCCGGTATCAGTGAAACCGTACAAGTTCGAGCTGGCCAAATCATCCCACACTGAAATCGACAGCCTAAGCTTCACCCTTGTTAACCGTTCCGATCATGACCTCTCCGTTAGCCTCGTTTCGTCTCCCCCTGATGAGTGTGAGCTTTTCGTTCCTGACAGTGTAGGTGCCCTCTCAAGTAGTACCGGCTATATCAAGGTTAAACCTGAATTCGCCGACTCAGAATTCAAGACCTCAATAACCCTGCTCCTATCGGATCGGAAATCGACCCGTTTGACGATTCCTATCCGAAGGAAATTTTATTTGGAGAAAGCGAAGTGAAAATAGTTGTGAGTGAAAACATAATTCACTCTGTTAATCAGAAAGCAAAGAACCAGAGGTTGCTTATGAAACGCTTAACGTTCATTTCCTGCATGATGGTAGTATTCCTTTGGGGAGCAGTCTGTGCCTACGCCGCACCAAGATTGACAGTGCCGGAATCGGTATTTAATTTCGGTTATGTGCCTCAAAACTCGACTGTCAGCCACGTGTTCTGGCTGTATTCCACCGGCGATGATACCCTCAAAATCATTAACGTAGCTCCTGGGTGAGGGTGCACCAAGGCACCTCTGGAAAAACAGGTGCTTGCTGTCGGTGACAGCACCCGGCTCGAGATTATTTTCAACACTAAACGATACAAAAGCCAGATCTCGAAACGACCAAAGATCAAGACCAATGAGGGACCGCCGGACAAGTTCGTTCAAATATCTTCCATGGTAACACAAAGACCGGATTCAACATACCCGATTATTATTGAACCGTACAAGTTAGACCTGTCACAGTTCGGTGAGAAGGTTGTTAAAGAAAAGAAGTTCACGATTAAAAATGTTTCCGACCAGAAGCTAGAGGTGTCGTTGGTGAGTATGCCTGACGGTTTGTTTGATTTCAAACTGCCCAAGACTATTAAGCCAGGAAAGAAGGGCGAAGGTAAATTAAAGCTTATAAAAGAAGCTTATGGAGATACATTCGAAAAGTCTGTTACTATTGAAGTAACAGATGCTAAGGAGCAAGCGACTCGCTTTACTATTCCTGTAAAAAGAACCATACATGTAGCCAAAGCCCTTCCGGGCAAAACAACGTCGAAGGACAAAGGCTCTCGATAATAACTACTAACCATGAAGAAAGCCGCCTCTCGGGGCGGTTTTTTTTAGACAACTTGCGTATGATACTGATCGGTATGAGAAATCAACGATCCAAAGGCAGATCGGGAATGCCGGAATCAAGAAAGTCCTTCCATTCCTGATTGTAAATTTCACCATAAACGTTGGAGTGTACCAGACGATATTCACCAGTTCCGGTCCAGTCCTCAAACACAAATACCTTACCTTCCTTCATGCCCCAGTAATACCAGATCTGATACGGGTTGCCGACGAGGGGAAATTGTTTGTCATCAATCTCATCCTCTGGACCGTAGGTCATGTAAATTCTCCCACGGTCAGTGGCCCAGCCATCGGTTTTGTCCATATTAGCGGAAAAACGCCAGTTGCAGTACTCGTATCGCTTGATCAGTTCAAGACGATTCTCGATTACTCTGGTAGTTGGATCATCGTCATGCTCGCGCCAAAACTGGTCCAGAAAATTGATTTTCCCCTTGTCGCTCAACCTGGCCAAGGTTGCTTTCTGTTCAGGGGTCAAAAGATAGGCGACGAGATTACCTTTTACTTCAAGGTTCAAGGTGTCATAGGGGTCACCGTTTTCGGCTCGAAAGGAAGCCAATCGTATTTCTGCCGGAGAAATAATCCGAAGGGGCACCGAAGTAGTATCAGATTTGTTAGAAGTGTGATCTGAGACGACTATCTGCAAGCGATACCGTCCGGAGGGCCAGTCCTTGATGTCAAAAGATTCGGTAATGACCGCTGTGCTGCCCGGCTTGGGGAGTACGGAGCTGCCAAGATCGCGAAAGAGGATGCCTTCTGCATCCCATGCTGAAAATAATAGTTGAAACATTGAAGGAAGATCATCGGAGTAGTTCAAGTTGTACACCTCACCATAAAGATACATCATGGTGTCTTTGGTGCTGAAAACAGAGAGGGGATTCGGAATGACCTCAAATCCGTTTTTTACCAAACGAGAGTTGGTACCTCCATTTGGCTCTCCGACATAACTCAACCTGTATGCTAAGCAGACTCCCCCGATGGCAAGGTTTTCTTTCTCAATGGAATCCACGACTAACTCGCCCAGAAAGAATTCCCCCCTGCGTTTGCTAACGGCGTCGATTACTGTCAGCCTAGCTGAATACGAACCGGGTTTGGCAAACACCACCAATCTGTTGAATAACCGATAGGTGGGCAGAGCCGCCTCTTCCCTCGACGCTACCCGTACCGAAAAGAAGGTGCGTGCTGAATCAACCGGCAGGCCTTCAGCGTTAAAAAGGTTGACCTGAGCGAAAATACCGGTATACAGGTCAGATTCACTTGAATCGGGGCGATAGAATTCAAAGTCGTGACGATTCAAAGAGAAGGGGAACTCAACCAGCGCCACCGAATCATACTCAGGGTTGTTGTAGATCGTCACTCCAGCATATACTGTCAGTGGCTGTTCATTACCCAGACCATACGCCCGAGTGGATAACAATACCGACAGGCAAAGAGCAACCAACGCCAAGTGTGATTTCATTCTTAGCACTCCCACCTTAAAAATCGGATTGCATGTAAAGGCCATCATAAGGGAACTGCAACCGGTAGTCCCCATCATCATACTCATCAACAAAGGTAAACATGCGGTAACTTCCGCGTCGAAAGTAATGCCACTCCTGATAGGGTCGCCTGTTAGCCGCCACCGGGTAATCGTTAATTTGATCCGGCTCTCCGAATTGAATGTATATCCGGCCTCGATCTGTACGCCACCCTTCCCTCATCATAATAGTGAATTTTTCGTTGGCAATCGTAACCCGGCGATAGAACTCTATTTTCAACTCGTTTCGCGGCGTTCCCGGTGTTGGATCTCTTTTAAGCCAGAAATCATGAAACGCTTCCTTCCGTTCTTCGAGGGTTTTCAACTTTTTCAGTTTCTTAATATCTGCTCTGGAACCAATGTATGCCAGCTGTTCCACCGCTGTTTTGTAGTCATGCTCGAGAACAGCTTCCGTGGACCAGCTTATGCGAAGCTCCTTGCGTCTGGTATCAAGCTTTTTATTGCGGCGTCCTCTTAAAACAACCAGAAGCTCATAGTCCCCGGGGAGAAAATCAGAGATGGTAATTTCTCTAATCTGGCATACCGTAGGCAGCGACAGCAGTATTGTCGAACTATCCCTGTATACCATTCCCTTTGTCTTACTTCTGAGAACCGTCTCCATCCTGACTGCTTCCTTTGAATCCGAACCCTGGTAAATTTCAAGATAGAACATCAGACGGGTGTTTTCATCGCCACCGAATTCCGCCGTCACAGACGGAACGACAGTGAGATTACCCTTGGTGAAACTTTCCGAACTTTTCTGCCATGGTCCACCAACTTGAACGAGCTCAATATCAGACAGTGTTGGCAAACGACTACCATAGTCATGCAACTTGACCTTCAGTTCTCGATTAATGACTGTCTTGGAATTCTTATCTTCCAGTGTGAACTCAACCTTATATGTGCCCGGCTGAAGGTCGAAGTTAATCTGCTTGACCCTGAAATCAGACCAGGATTTTGCCTGCTGCTCACCGGCAACTTTGACTTTCTTGTCTTGGGTTGAGGCTCCAACGCGGTTTCCCTTTTTGTCCCTGACGATTATCGACATTTCGTAGTCTGCTTCAATAATCCCCTCCACCTTTTGAAACTGCAGCACCGAATTATAGATTTGATAGTACAATTCAAGGCGAATCATGCCTGAGCTATCTGAAGCAAAGGCCGCATAAGCTACCGGCAATAGAAGCTCTTCTTTGTTAGAGAATCCCCGGATAGAACCATATTGTGCTTCCCCGCGAGAAACAGAAACAATCAGCGCGAGGAAGATGAAAAGGACGCATCTGCAAGACAGATTTCTCATGACCCTATATTTCTTAACGTAGGTTGATTTCTACAGTTCCAATTAATAGACGTTTGAAGTTAGCGGCAATACTAAAAAATGTGCGACTGGGTAAAAAAGTGAGGCTATTCGTATCTGAGCGCCTCAATAGGGTCCAGTCGGGCCGCCTTAGCCGCAGGGTAAATGCCTGAGACAAGACCCACTGAAACCGCCACGACAAATCCCACGACCACCCAGAACAGGGGTATTGAGAGCGGGAAATCCAACAGAGCGTTGACAATCATTCCCAAAGCAATTCCAAAGAGAACACCGATAACCCCGCCCGTAGCGGACAGCGTCATGGCTTCGGTGAGAAACTGCAAGAGTATGTTCGAGCGTTTGGCGCCGATCGCTTTGCGGACGCCGATCTCTCGTGTACGCTCGGTCACCGAGACCAACATAATGTTCATCACGCCAATACCGCCGACCATAAGACCAACCGAGGTGATAACAATCATGGCTATGTAGATGTACTTAGTGATCTCACTTACGAACTCCTTGAAAGTGTCCTGGGTAGAGAGAGCGAAGTTGTTCGCCTTGTTAAACGGGACTTTGCGATACACTCGTAACGCGCTGATAATCTCTTCTTTGGCCTGGTCAATCTCCTCGTAGCTGCGCGCCCGGGCAACCAGAAAAAGCTCCTCCTCCCAGTGATAGATTTTTTCGAAAACGGACAGTGGTATGGCAACATATCTGTTTTCATCGTCAGTGTCAAAATTTGACTCGCGTTTTTCAAGGACGCCCACTACCGTAAACTTATTAGAATTCACCCTGATTTCTTTCCCGATCGGGTCCTCATCCTCAAACAGAGCTTCAGCCACATCGTATCCCAAAACACAGACCATCAGTCGGAACCGTTCATCGTTGTCGGTCAGGAAATGACCGGTAGTGACGGAGCTGTTGTTTACTCTGAGGTAATCAGGCCAGGTACCCATCACATAAGCACGGCTGGCTTTGCGGTTCTTGAACTTAACCTCGTTTCCCCCTGTCTTGAAATAGTAGTTCTGCGGTGAAACACCATCCACCGCCGGACAGTTCTCGATAATCGCCTCCGCCTCGCCCGACGTGATCGGCGGTCGGTTACGTTCTTCATCGGTCAGCTTGTCATAGTCAACGTCGAAGGGAAACTTCGTAATATAAATAGCATTTGAGCCGAGTGTGTCTATCTCAATTTCCATCGCTCCATCGAGCCCGCCAATGATTGAAGCCAACCCGATGACCGAGCTGACTCCGATCATCACTCCCAGAATAGTAAGGAAGGATCGCAGTTTATTGGTCCTCAAAGAGGACAATGCCATCAGAATCGAATCTTTTATTTCAATTGATGTCAGCAGCATAGCAGATCTCTGTCATAGCATGTTTGTGGATGGCATACGTTCTCAAGCACCAACTCAATCGAGGACGGGGCAGATGTGGACATCTGCCGCCCACGAGTAAAATGGCCCTTCCGTTATTCATAGCTGAGAGCCTTTATTGGATCGAGTCTGGCAGCCTTCATGGCCGGATAAATGCCAAATATAACCCCGGTTCCAGTGGATATGAAAAGGCCGGCCACAATGGCGAACGCTGACGGAGTGATTTCCATGTCTATCAAACCCACCAAAGACTTTGCTATCAGAAAACCGAGCACAATGCCGACAATTCCTCCTGAAGACGTGGTCATAAGAGCTTCAAACAAAAACTGGATCAAAATGTGCTTTTTCTTGGCTCCTACTGACTTTCTGATACCGATCTCACGCGTACGCTCGGTGACGGATACCATCATGATGTTCATCACGACAATCCCACCAACTACGAGCGAGATAGAGGAAATACCGATCAGAGTGAGGCGGAACATGCGCGTGATGGCATTGAACGTTTCAAGTATGTTGTCGGCCGTGAGCATGGAGAAATCATCCGGTTTGTCGTACGGCACGTGCCGCTTGGAGCGAAGTACCATCCGCACCTGGTCCATCGCTTCATCCAGTTCCTCCACCGAGCGCGCCTTGATGGTGATATTCATGTTTCTTTTGGGTTGACCGAATTGCTTGACGTAGGCAGAAATGGGGATCAGTACAAAGTTATCCTGATTCTGGCCAAACATTGAGCCTTGTTTTTTGGCCACGCCAATAACCGTATAGCGTTTCCCGCCAATTCTTATCACCTTATTGAGCGGATCAACTCCTTCAAAGAAGGTTTCTCTAAGCTGCTCACCAATAAAAGCAACCTGGCGGCGATGCAGATCATCCTCACGAGAGTGAAACCTCCCCTGGGCAACTTCAATATCAACGATGTCAATGAGGTTAAATGTGGACCCGCCCACCATGACTCGCCTAAGGCTTTTGTTGCCGTACTTCAGGCGAGTTCTTGTGTAAACTCGTGGGCAAACTTTTTCACAAAGATCACAACCTTCTTCAATGTACTTAACCGCTTTTAATTCCAGGGGCTTGCGTTTAAGCATCTCGAACCATTGCTCTTCAGAGGTGACAACTCCGCCGATCGTCGTCGCTACAAACGTCGCCGGTCCCAGACGGGCAAGCTGGGCCTCAATGCCACCCATCATTCCTTCCAGGGCGGAAATGATCGTCATCACAGAGGTGACCCCGATCATCACCCCCAATAGAGTCAGCCCAGACCTCAGCTTGTTGGCCAGTAAGGCGCTAAAGGCTATTTTGACGAGAGAAGGTGCAACCATGATCAATACGCTCTCACAGAGTCTTTTGAGGCCCTCTCATCGGTGGCAACCCGACCATCGAGGATTGAGAGAACCCGGTAGGCACGCTTGGCAATATCCCTTTCGTGGGTAACAATGATGATGGTATTCCCCTGCCGGTGAAGTTCTTCAAACAGATCAATGATTTCCAGCGAGGTTTTGCTGTCCAGATTGCCGGTAGGCTCATCGGCCAGTATAAGCGAGGGGTTGTTCACCAGCGCCCGTGCCAGAGCTACTCGCTGTCGCTGACCGCCGGATAACTCGGTCGGTTTGTGGTACATGCGGTCACCCAGTTCCACTTTGCGGAGCGCCAGCTCGGCCTTCTCTCTTCGCACAGCGGCCGGAGAACCATTGTAAATGAGGGGCAGTTCCACGTTATGGAAGGCGGTAGCACGCGCCAGAAGGTTGAAGGTTTGAAAGACGAATCCGATCTCACGGTTGCGGATGTTGGCCAGTTCGTCATCGTTCATCTGGTTGACCTTTTTCCCGTTTAGGAGATACTCGCCCTGAGTTGGGGTATCAAGACAGCCGATGAGATTCATCAAAGTCGACTTACCGGACCCGGAGGGCCCTATGATGGCGACGTACTCGCCCTTATCAATAGTGATCGATACCTCTCTGAGGGCATGCACCTTCTCGGTACCCATCTCGTAGGTCTTCCAGAGATTATGGGTCTCAATCAAAGCCATTGCTATTCTTTCTCTTCCCGATTCTTTTCAATTTTGACATTATCACTGTCTTTTACGGTTCGCAGTACTCGGTACGGACCTGAGATAACCGAATCACCGCTTTCGATACCTGAGGTGACTTCTATGTTCTTCTGGTCAGCGATTCCGGTCTCAATTTGGACGAATCGTGCTGTACCGTCTCTGATGACAAAGACGCCCTTAACCTCCTCTCGTTCAACCTCGCCTGAAGATAGGAGTGTATCATCCTTAGTAAGGGTGTCTTCCTCGTTACCCTCAGCCGCCTGGACTTCGCTGACGACGGTTGACCCGGATTCCATCGTGTCTTTGGCGCGGGCACGCTCAAGGGAATCAAGGTCAAAAGAACGTATTATCACCGCGCTGTATGGAATCGTGAGGGCGTCATTACGGTTGGCAGTAGTTACGTCGACCGTCGCCGACATGCCGGGGCGGATCTTCACGTTGGGGTCTTTGAAAATCACCTTGACCTTGAAGTTGGTTGACTGGTCTGTTGAGCCTAAGCCGGTCACAATGGCTGTATTACCGATTTCAACTACTTCTCCCTTAAAGGTGGTGTCCGGGAAAGCGTCAACTTCAATATCGACCTCCTGGTTGAGCTCAATCTTGGTTATTTCAGTTTCATCAACTTCCACTTCCACCTCGAAAACGTCAAGGTTGGAAATCGTCATGAGCGTCTTTCCCTGAGTGAAAGCAGTTTGTGCAGCGGCAATCTCCCCTACTTCGCAGTCGAGATAGGTGATAATGCCGGACATCGGCGCCACGATCTTGGCCTTGCTGAGGTAGTCAAGCTGCTTTTCATACTGCGACTGATATCGTCTTGCCTGGGCCTTTGTTGCCTCGTAGGTGGACTTGGCGTTCAAGAAGGCGTACTTGGCGTTATTGAACATTGTTTCGGAAGTAAGGTTGTTCTCGAAAAGCCGTTTCTGTCTCTCGTACTCTTCCTTGGCCTGATCGAGTGTTGTCTCAGCGCCGCTGAGTCGGGCATTTATTTCATTCACCCCGTATCGAGCCTGATCAACATCAGAGCGCAGTTGCACCGTATCAAGCACGACCAGTAGGTTACCAGCCTTTACGTAATCACCCTCACTTACATAGAGGTCGATTACTTCACCGTTGATTTCGGAGGTAATATCAACCTTCGTCTGTGGCTGAATCCGCCCTGACGCTGAGACGGTTTCAACAAGGTCTCTGGTTTTGGCTACATCAGCCTGGACGGATATGGCATTGGTCGTACTCATGGTAAGATTGAGAACGACAATGACGACAACAACAACAATACCACCAATAATCAAGAACAACTTCTTTTTCTTCTTCATCCTTTTATACCCTTACCTTCAAACATATTATCTGAAAAGATCACATTTTTCCCGTTGCATTTTCCAGCTTGGCGACAGCCAGGTTTAAATCAAAATCGGCCTTAATGAGAGAGACCTGGGCCTCTTTCAGGGAAACCTGCGCATTGAGCAGGTCCAAGATTGTGGCGGCGCCAAGGTTGTATTTTTCTTGAGTAATTTTCAAATCCTCAGTGGCCGCTTCGACATTCTCACCCGCAACAATCTTAGCTTCTTTCAACTGCTGAATATCGAGATAGGCTATCTTAATGTCACGGGTGACTAGGTTCTTCGCTTCCCCCTGGGCAGCCCGAGCGTTATTGCGGCTTATCCTAGCCCGGCTTACTTCCCTTTCACGAGAAAAGCCATCAAAGACGTTGAAGCGGATAGCAAAACCAAATGTTCGTGAATTAAAGGAATAGTCAAAAACGACCGGAAAAGCCTGAGTGCCTTTATAAACTGTATAGTCTGCAAATGCGGTCAGAGTTGGCAGGTACTCCGCCAGTCTCGATCTAACGGCGTGTCTGCTGGCATCAAGTTCTTTTGCGGAAGCCAGTAAACCCGGTTCATGCGACAGACCGAATTCAATCGCCTGGCCCAAACCCCCTTCGAATTCCCTAACTATATAATCGGTGGAAAACTCAACCTCGCTGTTGGGATCCATACCAATAGTATAGGCCAGGTCGGCCCTGGAAGTGGTAACGGCATTTTCGGCCGAGAGCAAGGACAATTTGTCATTGCCGTATTGCACTTTTTGTTTGAGTACGTCTGACCGTGCGGCCGAACCGAGGTCATACTTGGACTGAATCAGCTTGAGCTGTTCTTCACTCCGTTTCACAGCCCCCTGTTGCACATCAACATTCTCGACTGTCGCCAAATATGCGTAATATGAAAACTTCACAGCGTAAATCAAATCCTGTTCGGAATCGATAACATCGAGATGAGCGGCAGCACGGCTGGCCCTGGCACCGAAGTAATTAAACCAGTTGGTCAGATCGAATATTGACATCCCGGCGGAAAAATTCAGGACCTTGTCGGGACCACGGTCCTGTTCCGTAAGAGTGTCGCCTGTGTAGGGGTTTATGTTCGGTGGATCGATGTCGGTCTCTTTACCCTTGGAATAGTTATACGCAGCATCCACTTTCGGTAGAAACTGTCCGAGTGCCCAGCGTTGATTCCATTTGGCCAGTGTTTCCTCACCTCGAGCCGCAATAATAGAGACTCTATTCTTTAACGCCAGTTCGATGCAATCATCCAGAGTCAATTCTCTACTCATTGCCCCAGTGACAACGAGCAGTACGAACATCATGCTGCCTAGAACCTTAACCACGAAATTCATTGAATCTCTCCTCTAAAAAATCATTTTGCCGATTGCCGAGAAAACGACATGCAAAATTGACAACATTCCCATTGATAGGACAGACATGGTATATCCTTTGTTACGCGGAACTCCATAGATAATAGACAACCCAATGCCAATAGCGATTAATTCCCAGATCAAAAAGACATCAATTTTAGATAAAGCCAGATATAGTATACTATCCGGTCCTTTGCCCGCGGCCAGAATGCCCAGTGATAGTGACACCAATATGCTCTTTTTTACGAGTATCATGGGAAGAATCACTATCATCCCGATCGTATTGATAATCTCGCCGTAGAGCATTACCGACAGCAATTGTTTGAATCGAGCCTTACCGGCAAAGACGAAGTTCCCCCAGAATAGGCCCAACAAAGCTGCCACCAGTGGAGTCAGTAGTATGACAATAGGCCCGCCAATCAAAATCTGGTATTTCATAATCCGCTCAATCTGCGGTGTGACCGGTTGACCCTGCAACTGCGCCTGAAACTGAGGAGAGTTCACCTGCATCTCATAGACAATGTCAATGGTAGCTGCAAAAAAGGCAAACAGGAGAATAGCGACCACTATATAAGGTATCAAAACCTTGGGATGATTTTTCAACTCGTCGAAAAATGTCGATGGTTTGTAAAATACTTCAACCAGCCCCCGAAATGACAGCCCCTTGCTTGGTGTCGATTCTTGGACGGCTCGAACAGTATCTTCTTGCTCCACTGGGATCTCCTTCATGGTTTCAACTTACGAAAGCCAGTAAATAATGTTTCACCGTGAAAAGCCTTTTAAGCTAATACCTATTATATGCTCTGATATTCAATTGTCACACGAAAAAAGCTGGCATATTAGGGATATTATCCCTCTTATACGATTTATTGGTTGTGCTGAATCATATTACATCGTGCTTCGACTCCGCTCAGCATGACGTGACGTGAAGATACCACATGGTGTGCCCATAGTCACTCTGAGTGGAGAGGCTGTGTCGCAATACGGCGTCATCGCGAGCGACCGAAGGGAGCGTGGCGATCTCAGTGGTGCAATTGCTTCCATAACAAGAGATTGCCACGTCGCTGTGCTCCTCGCAAAGACAGTTTATGGAGCTTATGTGGTTAACATTCATGTTTGTGACACAGCCTCGGAATCGAAGGGTGACGGCGATTCGTTGAATCCTTAAGCGAACTCCCTATTTGCATCATGACAGCCCCAGAATCGCATGATTTATCTCTTATACGCTAAGCGACTAGACGCTACTTGAAAAGATGTGGCCCGACCACCAGCGACACAATCGCCATCAACTTGATAAGAATGTTCATCGATGGCCCCGACGTATCCTTGAAAGGGTCGCCGACCGTATCGCCGACAACGGCTGCCTTGTGGGGATCGGAACCTTTGCCGCCAAGAGCGCCGGCTTCAATCCACTTCTTGGCATTGTCCCAAGCACCTCCGGCGTTAGCCATCATCAGCGCCAACATCACACCCGACATCGTGGCTCCGGCCAGCATCCCGCCCAAAGCCTCTTTCCCAAGTAAGGTGCCAATAATCAACGGCGCCAGGATGGCCGATAGACCCGGTACAACCATCTCTCGCAGAGCGCCTGTGGTGGCAATGTCGACACAGCGTCCGGTGTCAGGTTTGGCTTTGCCTTCCATCAGTCCTTTGATCTCGCGGAATTGACGCCGCACTTCGTTAACCATCTTGGAGGCCGCTCGTCCAACCGCTGTCATGGTCAGAGCGGCAACAAAAAACGGCAGGACGCCTCCGATGAACAAGCCAATAACCACCTTCACATTGAGGACATTAATCTCTTTGAGATCTACCGCAGTGGAATAAGCCGAGAACAGCGCCAAAGCGGTCAATGCCGCCGAGCCGATGGCGAAGCCTTTACCGATGGCAGCCGTTGTATTACCAAGGGAGTCAAGCTTGTCGGTAATCTTGCGCACCTCCGGGCCGAGGCCTGACATCTCTGAGATTCCTCCCGCATTATCAGCGACAGGTCCGTAGGCATCAACCGACATAGTAACACCGATAGTGGCCAGCATGCCAACGCCAGCGATACCGATACCGTACAGACCGGCGAAGCTGTATCCGGTGTAAATGGCCACGCAGATGACAATGACCGGCAAAACAACCGATTGCATTCCCACCGCCAAACCCTGGATAATGTTGGTGGCGGCGCCGGTTTGTGAAGCCCTGGCGATCCGGCGGATCGGGGCCGAGGCAGTGTAATATTCTGTTAATAGTCCAAGGAAGATGCCCGCCAAGTTGCCAGCTAAAATAGCCCAAAAGACCTTGTGATCGATACCCAGCTTGTCAATGATAACGTACGCCGCAATCAGCATTACCACTGCACCGACATAAGTCACCAGGCGCAAAGCAGCAGCAGGATTCATCCTCGAAAAAATCCTCACCGACACAATACCCAGCATCGAGGCGATAGCTCCAAAAGCCACAATTAACAATGGCAATTGCATGTACGCTTCGCGCGCCGCGGCAATCTCGGCTCCAAGCTGCGTACCGGCCCCTATTGTAGCCGCGATAGCAATAGTAGCAATGACCGAGCCGACGTACGATTCAAACAGGTCAGCGCCCATCCCAGCCACATCGCCCACATTGTCACCAACGTTGTCAGCTATGACAGCCGGGTTGCGCGGGTCGTCCTCCGGTATACCGGCTTCGATTTTCCCTACTAGGTCAGCGCCCACGTCGGCCGACTTGGTGAATATGCCTCCACCAACACGGGCGAAAAGGGCTATGGAAGAAGCACCCATTGCAAAGCCGTTAATTGTAGCAGCAGTTGCAGAATCGCCGCCAAAAAAGTAAAAGACAATTCCCATCCCCACCAGACCAAGCGACGCTACTGACATGCCCATGACGGAGCCACCGGAAAAAGCAATGGAAAGGGCAGTTGCTTGCCCTTTATCCTTAGCCGCCGCCGTGGTTCTCACGTTCGCTCGCGTGGCCGCATTCATTCCAAAAAATCCGGCCAGCATCGAGCAGGCTGCACCGCCTAAGAAAGCAAAGCCGGTCTGAAGTTGGATGCGCCAAGCCAGTAGTGCGAAAACGACCGCGACAAAAATGACCAGGATAGAGTATTCTCTTCTGAGAAACACCATCGCACCATGGTGAATGACATCGGAAATTTCTTTCATGACGTCGGTGCCCGCCGGTTTGCTCCTGATCCAAATGAAAAGAATCAGGGCAAAAATAAGCCCGACTACACCGATAAGAACCGCAAGCAACCCAGTACCCATTAACAGTTTCTCCTGTTTAAGTTACAAAATTGAGTTTGCCATACTTTTTCGTCAGTTCGAAAAAATCAGGGCGGAATATACCTCCTTGTGAAAGTATTAGCAAACCAAAACTGGCTATTGCCGGTTATTCTCACCTAATGGACAGTTACACTTGAAGTTATGGGGTTATTATAGTCTTTTAGGTTGGGTTTGATCTTGCCCTGTTTTGGTGGACAAAAAATCCGACATTTATTGCCTTAGCTGTTGACGGGTTTCTCATCCGGCATAGCTGGATTCGGAACCCAGCCTACCATTCTCTCAAAACCTCGTCTCAACACTACTTATGTCACAGCCTTCTCTGACATCTGCCAAAACGTCAAAAGCGGAGGGCTTTTGACCCACAATACCCCGACATCAGCACAGGAAAATAAAAGTTGAAAACGCCAAGATGTGTCGGTAGCTTTTATCGAGGGAATTGCTGAGTGAGGAGGTACGTATAAGAAATGCAGAAAATTAGAATGTCAAGATACAAACAAAAGGACAAAGGAGCAAAGATGAAAAAGCTGTTGATGTTCCTGCTGGTGGCGAGCCTCCCGCTGGGATGTGGCGGAGGCAAAACCGTGACGCGTCTGGATACAGAGTCCGTGACTGATCTGAGCGGCAGGTGGAACGACACCGACGCGCGTCTGGTTGCCGAAGAGATGATCTCAGACTGCCTGTCACGGGCGTGGCTGACGGATGCTGCCGCGGCCAAGGGCAGTAAGCCGGTGGTGACCGTCGGGACAATCAGAAATATGACCAGCGAACACATTAGTATGGAAACTTTTATCGCCGACTTCGAACGTGAGTTGATCAATGCCAACCAGGTGCGCTTTGTGGCCAGCCGGGAGCAGCGCTCGGAGATTCGCGAGGAACGGTGGGAGCAGGCGGAGTTTGCTTCCAAAGAGACAGCCAAGCGGCTGCACGAAGAGCTTGGCGCTGACTTTATCTTGCAGGGGGCAGTCAAGACGATCGTCGACCAGGAAGGTGGCAACCGGGTGGTGTTTTATCAGACCGACCTGGAATTGATCAGCGTTGAGAGCATGGAAAAGGTCTGGATCGGAACCAAGAAGATTAAGAAGGGCATCTCCCAGAGCGGCACAAAATGGTAGGTGGCGATGGCGCATAGCTTTGCCATGCGAAAACTTCTCTGTGCCGCGTTACCGCTTATTCTTTTGGCCGGTTGCAGTTCCGTTGTAACCAAGAAGAAATTCTATGAGCCAATCACGGCGGAGTTGCGTTCAGGTAACTCAGCGACATCTGCACAGATGCTCGAAGTTGCCAAGGAAAAGAATAAGTACTCTCAAAAGGACCGTCTACTCTATTTTATCGATGCCGGTATGCTCAATCACTACGCCCAGAACTACGATGCCAGCAACAACAAGCTGCATCTCGCCGAGGAAGCCGCTGAAGAGCTTTTCACCAAAAGCGTCTCGAAGGCGGCAGCATCCTTTCTGCTCAATGACAATGTGCTCGAATATGCCGGTGAGGACTATGAAATCCTCTACACCAACATGATCAAAGCGCTCAATTATGTCGCGCTAGGTCAATTCGACGAGGCCTTTGTCGAAATCCGGCGCGCCAATCTCAAGCTGGAGCTTCTTGAGCAGAAGTACGCTGACGCAGCGGCGGAATTCCAGCGCGGCTCTCCTGATGACACCGACCGAGTTGAGATTAAATACGAGGTTGACAAAGTCCGGTTCCACAACGATGCCTTTGGCCGCTATCTGAGTATGCATATGTATGCGGCCGACGGCAAGATGGATGACGCCCGGATAGACCACGATTACTTACAGCAGGCCTTTCGTTCCCAGCCACACATTTACGACTTTGCTGTCCCCGAGGTGAAGTATTATTCGGAAGACCGGGCGATCCTCAGCGTGGTCGGCCTGGTCGGGCTGGCACCGGTAAAGGAGGCGCTAAGCCTTCGAATTAGAACTGATAAAGACCTTCATCTGGTGCAGGTGCTCTATGACGACCCGCAAAACAAAGGCGCCGAATACGGACACCTTCCCGTCAATGTTAAGGCTGACTACTATTTCAAGTTTGCCATTCCCAAGATCATGCCGCGTCCCTCAATGGTAAGCTCGATACGGGTGCTGGCGAACGGCAAACTGATCGGCGAGCTGCAGCTTCTGGAAAACGTCGGCAAGGTTGCCGAGGAGACCTTTGTCGCCAAGAAGTCGCTCATATATATCCGCTCGGTGGCGCGGGCGATTGCCAAGGGCTTGGCTGCGCACAAGCTCAAGAAAAAGGCGGACACCGGCGGGCTGGCCGGCTGGCTTAAGAAGGCAGCTATTGACGTCGGCACTGACGTAATCGAGAACGCCGACCTCCGTTCAAGCCAGTTCTTACCCGGCCTGATCTATGTCGGCGATTTTGAAATCGAGCTGGGTACGTATGACCTGACCGTCGCATTCTACTTTGCCGACGGCAGCTTGGCGGGAGAGACTACTTACAGTGGCTTCGAGATTATAAAGGACGGCCTGAACCTGATTGAGGCCTATTCAGTTTTGTAGATCACTCCCCCAAGTTTTGACATAACAGAAAAGGATGTCGAAACCCGCAAGGGGGATTTCGACCTACCAAGCTGTCCCCTCTTGAGAGGGGATATAGGGGTGTGTCAGAGCAAGGGAAGCACACACCCCGCCCTTCGGGCACCCCTCTAAAGAGGGGAATTTTCAACCACGGGTTTGCCCTACAAATTTCCGTGGGCGGCAGATGTCCTCATCTGCCCCATCTCACCATCCTGTAGGTCGGAACTGATCTTGCCCTGTTTTGGTGGACAGTTTTCTAAGCATGTTGTTTTTT
>CAZYRH010000010.1:8042-32739 GCA_964650395.1 uncultured Ignavibacteriales bacterium | reverse complement strand
GTGGCAATGTCGCCCAAGGTTCCTTTTTCCATAACCTTCTCAGTGGCTAAGATAAGCACTAATAGCAGTGGCATCAGAATTGGAAACGACAACACTGCAAAAAGCGCTCCCTTGACAGAAGCCTTGGCGATAATCGCCGCTATCAGAGTAGTAGCAGCCACCAGCCCGATTACCCCCACCACAAGCACCAGAATAAAAACGGGCAGACTGTCCGTTGGGGCATCGGTAAAAATGAAGAAAATCGGCGTTATGATAGCAGCCAGAATACACAGAAGAATAAAATTGAACATGAGTTTACCGATGTAAACTGAGTCGGGGTCGGCCATTAATCTCAGCGTGGTCGCCGTTGCCGCCTCCTCTTCTCTAATAAAAGCCTGCGCCAGTCCCGACATGGCTGAAAAAAACAGAATAATCCAAAATAGAGCCGCCAAGAGTTGTGCTGAAAGTCCGCTCTGCCCTACCGAAAAGGAGACCACTGCCAGAGTCGTCACTGCAAACATCAAGATGGCATTCAGAGCATACCTTGTGCGTAGTTCCAAACGGATATCCTTGACAAAGACCGCCAAAGCTCTACTGGCCAAGCCGGAACTGCTTTTGGGCAAGATGACTTTCCTTCTCGTTATTAGTGGCAATAATTGTAATACATTGCGACCTATGTTCTTTGATAATGTCGGCAACGAGCTGCCTGCCTTCCTTGTCGAGACTCGAGGTCGGCTCATCGAGAAACAAAAACGCCGGATTTTTCAAAAGAGCAACCGCGTATTTAAGACGTTGTTTCATTCCGGAAGAATACTCAGCGACTAAGTCGCTCCCACGACCATCCAAACCGACTTTCTTGAGGAGACGATTGATCTGTTTTCCGGTCACAGCGCCCCCGCTCACCGTTGAAATAAACTTCAAGTTCTCCTCGGCTGAAAGTTGGTCATACAAATTAAGGTAGGGAGAAACAAATGACGTGTGGACCCTTACCTGGAATTCATCGAGGGTGTGATCTTCTTCGAAATACCCCACCTGTCCCTTGGTCGGGCGGTACAGCGATAGCAGAGTCATCAACAACGTGGATTTACCGGAGCCATTCGGTCCCACTACAGCCAGAGAATCGCCGGTGCTCAACTCGAACGTCAAACCGGAGAAGACCTTTCTTGAACCGAAACGCTTGGCCAAATCTGTAACTTTTAGCCGGAACACAAAGAGCAATAACGAAAATACCCTCGAGAAATCAAGATCAAACACTCATCACAAGGAAATGAAAAAGACCCTCCGCATCTATTACAGGGGGTCTTGAAAAGTTTGGGAACCCAACCAGCTACTTGTTGCTTGACTCTCCCTCGAGGCGATGTTTGATACGGTACATTCTCTTGACCGGCAGGGTGTAACGAGTGTGCGTACTGTCATTGATTTCAAATGTCAGCGACTGCTCGAATTCAGCTTTTACGGCATCCTTGTGTACCACCACCAATCCCTCAGCTGTCTCGCCGGCCTTGACCTCTTTGGGCAGTTCAACGTCGAAGTACTTGCGTGACCAATCAATAAGATTCAATACATAGTCCTGGTCGCTTTTGTTTTGAATGAGGAACTTTGCCTTACGGCGCGGCTTTTGAGTAAATTGGGACACATCCAGGTAATACGGGCTCAGACTCAGCGGCATCGCCGTCTCAGGTTCGGGAAGCAATTCAGCCTTGATCTTCACATAGACTTTTCCCTCTCCGATGTTGGTTTCAAGGTACGGCCTTTTGGAAACGACGCCACGATACGATCTGGTCGAGAAATAAATTTCAAGGTCAGTACTGTCCCCGGGAACGATAACTGAATCCCGAAGCGGCGCCTGGGTGCACCCGCAGCCAGGGTGTACCCTGGTTACTCGCAGAGTGTCATCCCCCACCGATTTTACCCAAAAGATATGAGCAACCTTAGCTTTTTGGCAGACCTTGCCGAAATTGAACACAGCATCAGGGATTTCTACTGCTGGTCCCGCTTGGGACGCGGGAGCGCAAACGAACAGCACTAAACAAATAACAACCGTTACGTTAATCACTTTCACGCGCATATTTACTCCACGAAGATTAGTAGAACAGTTTGCTTAATGATATCGACTCGTATAGATAAATCTGAATCGTCACTTACATCAGTTACTATTCACTTTATGAGGCGAAACAGCCGATTCCAGCGAGCCTTTTGAAAGAAATGCACAGCGTTGTAGATAAACAATCGCGGCACCGAAAGGGGATCGCTGACGGAGACATCCGGCGACGGATGCTCGGAGTCGTCCCACGACCAGTGAATCATAATCGCTTCCCCCAAAACAAGGTCCTTGTGTACTACTCCCCAGTAACGCGAGTCATAGGAGTTGTCCCGGTTGTCTCCCATCATAAAATAGCAATTTCTGGGGACGATATAAGGGCCGAAATTGTCGCGGCTGTCAACGCCGCCAGGGCGTCGCGGTTGGATCACCTGGCCCCCGCCTGGCACGTTGTCAATAAACTTAGCATGCTCAGAATTAGGGGATCGCCGTCCATTGATAAAAAGAACTTTGTCCTTTACTTCCACAGTATCTCCCGGTGTCGCCACGCATCTTTTTATGTACTTGGTAACACCATCCACCGGATAAATGAAAATCACTACATCGCCCGGCTTAGGTTCCCTTATCTCCGGCAGCCGCCAATTGACAAGCGGCAAGCGGGCGCCATAGATAACCTTGTTGGCCAGTAAAAAATCTCCAACCAGAAGGGTGTCCTCCATCGACTGGGAGGGTATTTTATACGCCTCAACAATTGAGGTTTTTATTACAAGAGCCAAAATAACAGCCGCCAGGATTTGTTTGAAATTATCCCAGAGGGTGTCAGCAAAAGTTGGCTTGTTGGGCCGCTCAGCTTTTTTACTCGTTTGGTGCTTTGTTTTGCTCATCCCTGTTGCCTACCAATCAATCCAAGCTCTATATCAATGTAAGCCATTATTCTCTTATACGCAGATTTGACCCTGAAGATTTCTTACAACATGCTTTCTAACACCACTCCCATTTTCATATGGATTTGACAGCAGTATTTTCATCTCTCAAAATCCTTTAAGAACCCTCAGGATATCGTTATATGTCACAAAAACAATCAGCCCTAATAGAAAGGCCAACCCGACCTGCTGAGCTATCGACCGCGCCTTTATCGACAGCGGCGTTCCTCGAACCTTTTCTATAGCCAGAAAGACAAGATGGCCACCATCAAGCACAGGTATCGGCAGGATATTTAAGACTGCCAGATTAACCGAGAGCAAAGCAATAAAGAAGAAGAGGCTTGCGGCTCCCTTCTGGGCCTCCCGGCCTGACTGTTGGGCAATAAACAACGGGCCGCCAATCATCCTGGGAGAAACTTCGCCAGTGATAAATTTCTTGACGATTTTAACCGTCTCCCAGACTATGATATGAGCTGTGACAAAGCCGCTCTCCATCGATTCCCACAGGCCGAGGCTCTCGTGGCCGATCACTTTTTGCCCGAGCATGACTCCGATCAGACCAACGGTATCGACACCACCATTCAGATTCGGTCGAGTTCCCTTCATCGTAGTAATAGCTGTTGCCATAGTATCATTCCCACGCACCCATGTCAAATCAAGGGGTTCTTCCACCTTGGCACCAATGATCGAAGTAAGGGAATCATACCGATGTATGGAAATTTCATCGACGGCGATGATTTGATCTCCTTCCTTCAATCCCGCCTTATCCGCCGGGCCGTCCGGATTGACCTGCAACACCACTACTTGGTCGGGAGCGAAGATCACGCGACCGCCGAAGAAGAAAATACCGACCAACAGCGCAATTGACAGCACATAATTCATAAAAGGCCCGGCAAAGATCACAGCGGCCCGCTGGGCTACGCTTTTGGACATAAACTCGTCTGGGGCTCCCGTGGACTGTTCCTGAGGATTCTCACCCGCCATTTTGACATATCCGCCCAATGGAATCACGCCGACGCAGTAAGTGGTTTCGCCTACTTTCCTTGAAATGATATTTGGCGGAAAACCGAGGGAGAACTTCTCCACCTTGATGCCGACTTTCTTGGCAACTATAAAGTGACCAAACTCATGGATAAAAATCAGGATACCCAGGACAAAAATAAATGAGACCACCGTCAACAACATACTGATTTACCTACCTTTTCGTTCGCCACCGCTCTGGCCTGGCGGTCGGCTTGAAGAATATCATCCAAGTCTGGATTGGAAACAACAGCTATTTTATTCACCACATGCTCTATGGTATCGGTAATCTCCGGGAACTTGATAGACCCCTGAAGGAAGGCCTTCACCGCCACCTCATTAGCCGCGTTGAAAACAGCTGGGGCGGTTCCACCTGCCTCAGCGACTGAATACGCCAGCGGCAGCGCGGGGAAACGATTGAAATCAGGTTCTTCGAAGGTTAATGATGTAAACGTGTCTAAATCCAATCTGCCATAATCCGATTTCACTCGATTCGGCCAGAACAAGGCATAGGTGATGGGAAGTCTCATATCAGGACTGGAGAGCTGAGCAATTATTGAACTGTCAACAAACTCAACCATCGAGTGTACAATCGACTGCGGGTGAATAACTACTTTTATCTTTTCGGCGGGCAGTGAAAAAAGGGTTATCGCCTCGATGATTTCCAGCCCTTTGTTGACCATGGTGGAAGAGTCAATCGTTATTTTGGGGCCCATTTTCCAGGTTGGGTGCTCAAGCGCTTGCCGGGGGGTAATATCGCTAAACCGATCAAGTGGATAGTCGCGAAACGGTCCGCCGGAAGCAGTCAGAATGACCGCCTTGACCTCATCAAACTTCCCCGAGGCCAGAGCCTGCCAGACAGCAGAATGCTCGGAGTCGATCGGTAGAATCTTTCCGTCGGCCTTCTTAGCCAGAGGCGCAAACAATGGTCCCCCGGTAACGAGCGATTCCTTGTTGGCCAGAGCCAGATACTTACTTTTCTTAACGGCTTCCAACGAGGCCAGCAATCCCGCGGCGCCCACAACAGCATTGACTACTATCTCTACACCCTCAAGGGCAGCCAGTTGGACCATCTCGGTTTCACCAACCAGCACCTTTACCGGCTTCCCCTTCAGCCGTTCAGCCAGTTGCTTGCTCTTGCTGTAATCTACAAGGCATACATAATCCGGCTGGAACTGGTGATATTGCTCCACTAGCAACTCAACATTGGAATGGGTTGCCAGGGCTACAATGTTGAAGCAGCCGGGGTGCTTTTTGACCACGTCAAGCGTAGAGCGGCCAATTGAGCCTGTCGAACCCAGCAAAACTAATTTTCGTGGAATCATATTGATATTTTACGAACGACAAACGCCTTCGTTTCATAGAAACCAGATCGACATTACCATGGCGGAGCGGTCGGAGCTCCGCCACATCTGTGCCAAGAATCTGTCGTCCTAAAGAGCCATTTGAATCTCATTTAGGTTCATTACCATCGGCGTCAGACAGATAAGCCCTTTGTAGGTAAACATCCTCCTTCGGCTTGGAGACTTCACCCGTAATGGGGTTTGGAACGCGCTCCACCGAGCCGATTTTATGAAGTACATCGTATCCCTTGACCAAATGACCGAAGATAGTATACTGACCGTCCAGGGCATGGGTAGACTGACTGCTGTCCAGACAAATGAAGAACTGGCTGGAGGCGGAATTGGGGTCTCTTCCCCGCGCCATCGACAATGTGCCTTCAATATGAGGAAGGTCCGAGAATTCTGCGTTAAGGTAATAGTCGGCGTGACCCGCTCCGGTACCGGTTGGGTCGCCGCCCTGGATCATGAATTTGTCAATGATTCGATGAAAGGTCGTGCTGTCATAAAATCCGTCCATTACCCTGGCTGCAAACGAATCAGCATGAGCTGGAGCTACATCACTATACAACTCGACCGTCATGTTGCCAAAGTCAGTCACCAGGGTAGCGAACTTGTCCTTTTCATTCCTGACCGGATAGCGAACCGTAGCCAAGCTATCATAATTGTACTGGGGCTGCGCCGCCTGCTCGGTGGTAGTGGCACTAGTTTCCTTTTTAGCCTTCTCTGCCTTCTTGGAACATCCCGGCGTACCTGCCAAAAGGATAAAGACAGACAGCAATGATAACGCAATGGTTCTCATAGGTTTGTCCTTTCGGAGTTAAGGTTTCACACCGAATATATTTAAGCCGTCTTAGAGTGTCAAGCTTGAATAGCTTTTCAACTAAGTCAATACGGGGGCTGTCGAAAAAGTCACATTCTTGTCATTGCGAGCGATAGCGAAGCAATCTCATATGTTGAATACTAACGAGATAGCCACGTCGCTTCGCTCCTCGCTATGACGCTTGCTTTTTTTTCAACACTCCCATAAGGGGGAAGACATTGCGGCCTTGGGGGGAATCATTTAAGGCTTCTTACTTAATTCTGCAAGCGAAATCGACGACAGTTCAACTGTTGAAAACCGCGATAAGTGCTGCTGTCAAAGGAAGTGCTACTGGTGATGGTCACCCTGTCACGGCTGCTGGACTGTGGTTCCCTACAGATTAGGGTGTCATATAGATCGACCTCAATGATTGTAGTGTCGGGATCAAGATCACCGATGAACTCCGTGTAAAGATGTTCGTAGCAAAGCCTTAGAAATGGTCCCTCCTCATCACTGTCTAGTTTAATCGTGTCTGGAGCACCATACAGAGTTCTCACGTCAGCAAACGGTGAGCCGATTCCAATGGGGATAGAATCCAAAGTGGTGCCATCATACACTGTATTGACCGCGAACCCTCTTACATCCTCGAAGTCATTGGCATCTTCATTGTGACTCGTATCATCAATAAGCACTACCAATCCGAGCGATTCCTCATAATTGGCGAAGACCACCCATTTATCGGGGTGGATGTCAATCGACTGGGGAGGACCGTTAAAACCCTTCACTTCGGCATACGTATCTGTCAGCAGTATGTACTGCGCCTGCCCACCCAGGCCGAGAATCAGTGTGTTGGCTCGAAGCAGAATATCGAGCGAATCAATACCTTCCGCTACCAGCCGGATTACCGCGTGGCCTGAGTCACCGTTGAAGGCGTACCAGAAACCTGCCAATCCTGATGAATCAGTCATGATCGACCGGTGGCTAAGCTCGCCGTCGCCTTCCAAAGGAGACAATTGTATCTGCTGGTTAGGAATGTAGTTGTTGTTCTTGTCAGCCACGGCGAACTGCAAAACCGTGTCCGGAATGGCATCACCCATCTCTGCTTTGTAGTACAGTCCATTGATGGCGACAATCTTTGCTGTTTTGCCCGACCCAACCGATTTGCCGCAAGCTCCAAAGAGACTCAGCAGCAGGGAGAATATCCCTATTGCCATGCACAATATATGGACTCGCCTGATGATAGTTCCGATTCCTACTTTTAAGGCGGCCGTAATGACTCTTCGATCATGGCCTGAAATAATACTTCAGCCCTCCCCCGATGTTCAGGTACTGGGGACGGTTATCAGAGCCAAGAAAGTTTAGATTGTTGATTGATGAAAGAGTCACGAAAGATCTGCTTTGGGGGCCTCCCCAGACCTTGAAATCAACCCCGAAATTCAGGCTGAGAGCAAACTTGAAATCGGATTGGTTGTTGTCAGCTCCCTTGATCGAAAGTGAGGTGAACCCCGCCTGCGAGCCAATACCGACATATGGTGACCAAATGAGTTTGCTAAGGTCGTTAAACATGTAATTGAAGTTAAGCTCTAGATCATACTGGCGGTAGGCTATGTCTTGCTCAGGTATTCTAACGAAAACATCTTTCACATTGTGGTTGGTGAAGCGAAAACCAATCATTAACAACAAATGATCTCTATAAAGAGCCCCGTAATCAAATCCGAGGAAGTAGGTATTGTCTAGCCACTGGTCAGCGCTCAGTGTAACTGGGAGGTAGGACACTTCAAACGGCACATCCCCCATACGGTCATATTCCCCGTGAGGTGCTGCATATCCCGCATAAAAATCGACAACATAGTACCGTTTAGCTACCCGCTGAATCCGCGCCTCGGCAATCGAGCTAACGGCAAAAACCAAGGCTAACAGCACAACTGCCGGTCTGACTATTTTCGACATCGTTGCTCCTATAATTTCAAGTCTAACTCTTTTGACTCTTCTACAGATGAAGGCACCTGTCCCTTTTACATCTTCGGCGGCAAATTGGCCAACTTAATACTTACAAACATGTGGCAATCAACATAATTTATACTTTGCCAGCGGAAAAAGACAAATTATATTTGCGGTGATTGGCCGTATGGTGATAAGTATGTAACCTGGTTGAAAGGTAAAATCGAAATGGCTGCAGTACAGATCATAATCATTGGAGCCGGCGTGATGGGACGTGGGCTGGCCGAAGCGGTCTCAACTTCCGGCCACGAGGTCATCCTAGTTGACAAGACAACCAAGCTTGCCGCACGAGGCATCAAAGGAATCGAAGAATCAATAGACCGAGAAATCCATAAATGGGGTTTAACCCAATCCGACAAAAAAGCTATCCTGGCGCGCATTCATCCTTCTTCAGATGTGTCACAGGCGGAGGACGCCGACACTGTCTTTGAAGCGATTCCTGAAGACCTTAACCTGAAGCGCGCCCTCTTTGAAAAACTCGACAAGATTTGCAAACCGGAGGCGATGCTGGTCACCAACACTGGGACATTGTCAATATCAGAGATTGCAGCGACCACATCACGCCCGAAAAAAATAATTGGTATGCATTTTTTGAATCCCGTTACCAAAGTACCTCTAGTTGAAATCGTCAAAGGGCTTAAGACGGACGAGGAAACGTTTCAGAAAGCGGTTGAAATAGCCGAGCTTTTGAACAAAAAGTGGATTACAGTCAACGAATATCCCGGTTATGTGACCACCCGTATTATCGTCCCTCTTCTAAATGAAGCAATGCACGTGCTGATGGAGGGTGTCGCGACTGCCGATGATATCGATGAGGCAATGAAGCTCGGCTTTGGCTTTGACGTCGGTCCTCTTGCCCTGGCGGACATGATGGGACTGGATGTAGTCATGTCGTGGATGGAAAACCTGATTAAGGAACTCCGTGATCACAAATACAATCCGTGTCCAACCCTACGCAAGCTTGTTAGAGCGGGACATCTGGGCATGAAGACGGGGAGCGGCTTTTTTGAATATGATGCCGACGGCGACAGGATTTCTCCAAACGAAAGAGCTGAGAAACAAGAAAAGGCAGGTTAACAAGAATGAAAATACTAGTCGTAAACTGTGGCTCTTCATCAGTCAAATACCAGCTCATTGATACCGAAACTGAAATTGCTTTGGCCAAGGGGATGGTCTCTCGTATCGGTATGTCGGCTTCAGTTCTAACTCACAAACCGCATGACCGCCCAGAGGTAAAGGTTTCAGGAGAAATCCTCGATCATATCGTGGCTATTGAATATGTCGTTTCGATGCTGATGTCCCCAAACCATGGCGTTATAAAAGACCGCTCGGAAATTCAGGCCGTGGGGCACCGGGTGGTTCACGGCGGCGAGGAATTTACTGACTCGGTCTTGATAACCCCGGAGCTGATGCAGAGACTGCGTAGCTTGATTGAGCTGGCTCCTCTTCATAATCCTCACAACATCCGTGGGATCAATGCCTGCGAGAAAACCTTACCGAACGTTCCACAAGTAGCCGTATTCGACACCGCACTTCACCTCACTATGCCACCGTACGCGTATATTTACGGAATTCCCTATGTTCTGTACAAACGGTATGGTATCCGCCGTTACGGCTTCCACGGTATGTCGCACCGCTACGTGAGTCAGCGGGCAGCAGCAATTGTAGGTAAGCCTATCACAGAGCTGAAGATAATTACCTGTCATCTGGGCAACGGGGTCTCGGTGACAGCTCTGGATAGAGGATCGTCAATAGACACCTCGATGGGCTTTACGCCCCTTGAGGGACTTCTGATGGGTACCCGCTCGGGTGATTTGGATCCTGCCGTCATATTGCACGTGATGGCCCGTGAAGAGTTGAGCTTGCACGAAGCCAACACGCTTCTGAACAAGCACTCGGGCTTGGCCGGTATATCGGGGATATCATCCGACATGCGGGAAATCGTGGAGACTGCCAGGAAAGGTAATGAAAGAGCCAAGCTGGCTCTGAACATTTACTGCTACCGGCTGAAAAAATACATTGGCGCCTATGCTACGGCACTGAATGGCCTTGACATACTCGTCTTCACCGCTGGAGTTGGGGAAAACTCTGCCAAGGTGCGCAGCCTGACCTGCCAAAAAATGGATTTTTTGGGCATAAAACTCGACGAAAAGAAAAACAAAAAAACAACCGCAATAGAGGCAGATATCTCATCGCCCGACAGCACAGTCCAGGTGTTGGTAATCCCCACCAATGAAGAGCTGGTCATCGCCAATGACACCCGCAGGATTCTGAAAGCACAAACAAAGAGGGCATAAAATGACAGCTTATCGTTTCACTGATGGACGCAGCCTACTTGAGGTGCGGGAGCGTCGTAGAATAGGTACCAAACTAGATAGACTCCATCGGCCACGTCAACTGTACAGGAAGCGTTAACATCAGCGGCATTCATGTCTGATAGCGCCGGCCCACCCCTGAACAGAAAATCGGTTAAGAATACAAGATCAACAAAATCCACTATTCCTGAGCCGTCGATGTCACCGTTGCGGGCAACCGTACCGGTTTCGCCAAACAGCGCCTTGGCATAGTTCATGAGGCTTTTAACTGACGAGTGGGTTAGGTAATACAGGGGAAAAGTGAGCAGCACTCTATTGCCACGTGATCCCTGAACCAGTAACCCACACGGTTGCCCCTCAAATCTTGGATCATCAGTGAACGAGTCAAAGGTATAGATCACAGTTGCACCCAACAGCGGGGTAAGCTTGGGAATGCTGGGCAAATTGCCTCCCATAACATTATCAAGATCCACCTGCAGTGACGGCCAACCATTTTGACCCATGGCGCCAGCAAAATCAAAGGCGCTGTCAACGATGTAGGAAGCCAGCCCAAACTCATCATACAACAACTCGCCAGGCGAAAGTGGAGAAGGGGTCCAGTAGCGTATTGTGGTGTATCCGCTTATAAACAGGTTATCGGTGAAACCCGCGTACCAGGCGAGGTTGTCTTGACTTTTCTTAATCGCCTTAATGCCAAAGTCGTCGTCAAACCAGAAGATAGAAGAATACTTGCCTGCAACGCTGCGTGTGAGAGCTTTATTATCGCTTTCCACCTGATAGAGCCCGTATGGCGTTTCACCATAGAGAGTATCCCAAAAAGCTTCTTGCGCTTCTTGGGAAGGCAGACCCCCTTCTTGTGTCATCTCATCGACGACAAGTATTCCGCCATCGAATGTAGCCGCATAGGCGTCCGCCTGATTCGAGAAATCCGACTTATATCCGTCATGATCAACAGCCTTGATTTTGTATACATAGTCCACTTGTCCGACAACCTGTGAATCTACAAACGATGAGATTGGAACATTATCCTTATACGGCGACCAGGTCAATCCCTCCACCTGACGAAAAATCCGATAGTAGGCAAGGTCAGATTCCCGGTTGTCATCCCAACCCAAGACAATCTGATGCGAATCCGGTTCCGCGGTGAGGGAAACCGGGGAACGTGGCACCAGAAGTGGGGTTTCGCTACCCTCCACCGAATAAAGCGCCGGATACCCTCCGAGAGTCTCACCAGCAACTGAAAAATAATAGGTTCTCCCTTCGGTCAAGTCACTTACCACATAGGAGCAGAGACCCTGAGGAATTTCAATAGAGTCAGTATAGTCGTTGGAATTCGTACCGTAGTATAGCCTGTAGGTGTAAGAAGAATCGCAATCGCTCCAGAAGACCTCAAGTGATTGCCCGTCACCCTGGTCAACAATTTCATCGATTGATGTCGGGTGAGCAGCATCAGCAACAAAGGCAACGGATGCGACAGCCATCTTGACCACTTCCGTCAAATACGGGAAATCCATACGGGAAGTCAAATCGAAATTCGTATGCCACCCTCCAATATTAAAATCAGCTTCAATCGTGTTGACAATATTGTAACCCTGCTCGCGGAATGACTGGTGATCTGAGCTGCCGGGAGAGGTGCTGATAATCGGAATGAGGCTGGTCACCCGCGTGGTGGCTGCAGAGGTAACGTCTCTGTAGGCAATGTTGGCTCCACTGGTGATAGAAATGTCCCAGTACGAATCGTCAGTGTACCCCACCATGTCGAAATTGTACATAACTTCGATGTCCGTGCCGGCCTCAACAAATCCTTGAGCAGCAGCATGAGAGCCAAGCAAGCCCTCTTCTTCACCGGAAAACGTCATAAATATGACCGTCTTACGCAACGGAATATCAGCCAATACTCGAGCCGTCTCCATGGTGGTAGTGGTGCCGGAGCCATTGTCATCAGCGCCCGGAGCAAAGACCATTGGGTCCGAACCAAAGTTAATCGAGTCATAGTGACCTCCGACCACAATAACTTTATCCGGCTCAGCGTAACCTGGCTTGACTACCATCACGTTATAGTGCCAGTCTCCATTCCACCAGAAAGCAGGAGTTGTGACATCGGCATAACCCCAATCGAGAAATTTCTGAACGATCCAGTCACGGGCGCGGTCTATCGAGTCGGTCCAGATATAGCGGGTTTGGAAAGCTTCGAGCCTGGTATTGAACGCGTAAATAGAGTCCTGCAACACCCGATTCACAAGCGTATCAGTCGGAAAGTCAGTTATACCTGGCAGAAGATTGGTGACTGAAGGAGGAATGTAATGGAAGCGAATACGAATCCGGTCAAGAGGGATCGCAGAAAATCCAGTGTTTGCTGCTATCGTAGAAGCTGCAGTTAGACTCATCGTCACAAGGCGCATTCCCAGGCCAATGTCAAGAGTATTCCCGATCTTGCTCCAATCAACCAATCCGGGTTCAGCATGACAGACGGGTCGAACAATATAGACAGTGGCGGGGTCAACACTGGGCAGAAGCGCTTCATACTCAATCCCTGACCGGGTGAGCAAATCCTTCTGGTGAGTATCAAATGAGACAAGGTACTTAGTCCCCACTCTCGTGTAGGCATGATCGATTATCTGGCTGACCAGCTCTGTCTGAAATCGATTCTTTATTGTAACAAAACCAATATCTATGTTGCTCTCATCGGCCTGTATTATCCGTGCTCCTAAGGCAATAATTAAAACCGACAGGAGGGATCGGGTAAGAACTCTCATTTATTCCCTCTTAGCTTGGACAACACCACCTTAATATGACGAAACTACCTCCTCAGACGTTTAAGGAAACATCGCTGAAGGTGTATGACCTTCTATGTCCAAGCTAAGAGTAGAGTGGAATATGTCAAGGCGAAATGAATACCGGAAGACTTTACAGCTTTATCCCTTTTTGCAGAGGTTTAAAGCCGATCTTTTTGAAGTCATCATTGCCCGGTTTCAGATTAAGAACGGCAGAAGAGGGCAGCGAGGGGTAGTCGGCAGCAGATATTAGCGCTTTATTTTTAGTCGACTCTACCAACCCAACCAGAATTTTAAACTGCTTGCTGTACCCGCCCAGCAATTTTGCTCGCTCGCTGCCGGGGTCAAGATGATGAGGATTGATCGTGAAGGAGAAGAAAAATTCTGGATTAGACGAAAGTATCTTGATGGACTCTATACCAGCGTCGGTAAGACGAACTTTGATAAACTTCAAAAGAGAAAATAAAGCCCCAAATTCCAAATCAATCAGCCTTCCTTCGGCTCGACACCGAAACAGTACCCCAAAATCGGGTACCGAAAAGGCGATCATTCCACGGGTAAATCCTATAGTCTCCAGGTATGGGTCGATACTCTTATTGTGAAAGGCCGCTGTATAGCACTCAATCGGAGACTTTACAATGTTCATATATACTTGCCAAGCAATCATAATGCCCACCCAAACCAAGCATTGTTCTCGGCGGAATGAATTAAACAACAACAGGTTACCATCCCTTCTGTAATTGCAATTAATAACGGAGAGACTTCTGATTCAGATTAACTGAAGTTAGTTATACACTTTACTCTACTGAATTCATCAAGGCAGGTTTCAACTCTGAATCGGCCTCAACATACCTGCCGGTGGCGGTTACCAAAACCTGACCCTCCTCATTTGTTGCTTTCCCCTCGGTAAAGAAAACCCGACCCTTGCTTTTTATTACCCGGCCGACAAGCCTGATCTTATCGCCGGTTCTGGCTGGTCTGCGGAACCTGACGGTCATCTCCGCCGTGACAGCGTACTTGTCTTGAGCCAGAATAGCTTTAATCATGACCTCATCTAAAAGTGTTGTAATCACTCCACCGTGATAAATGCCCCGGTACCCTTCAAACTGCTCAAGGGCAACCACCTCAGTGACGGCTTGTTCACCGTCATAGAAGAACCGAGCCTTTAGGCCACTTTCATTCTTATCTCCACAGACAAAACAGCCGGAGTATTTCGCTACTTCTTTCATAAGGTCTGTATTTAGCTGTAAATACAATTGATTGTCAACGTAAACTGGTACAGAGGGTCAGGCATAAAAAAAGCCCGCCGGCCAGCGGGCTTTCATGTCTGCAGTTGAGAAGTTTAATACGGCGGTGTGCACAACTGGGTGTTGTACATCCAGGTGGTGGATCCTCGGCTCACGATAACGGACATGTTGCCGTTATCAAACGTCAGATTAACCGTCCAGTTGGATGTAACAGGGTCGTCAGAATCTTTCTGATACACCATCTCAAGAGACGCCGAAATCGAGCCGGAGCACGGACATCCCTGAGCCCACCCGACAGCGGTTTTGTTCACCTGAACTTGTGTCAAAGTGGCTTCCATGGTTATGTCATGCCATATGGTCGAATCGATGGAGACATACTTGGAATGCACTTGTAAGTCGTGAGTGCCACTAATAGTAGCCGTGGTTGTATCCAATCCGGTGAACGAATAATCAACATTACTGGTATATGACCTGTGTGTGATGGAAGTATCGGTTACGTCAAAATCCCAGAAGTGCTTGAAAAACAGGCTCTCCAGTCCAGCAGAGTTTTGCTGGGGCTGACCGTCCTTAACGAACTGGATTGAATCCCGAAGGATTGCGTCGAATTCGTCATGGTGAAGAGCAAAATAAACCACATGCCATCCATTTGCATAGGTGGCGGTGGCTGTATCCCTCGTAGAATCATAATCCGGCGGGCCGGGACCATACTGAACGGGGTCAATCTCACCGGTGGCGATGCCGGAAATACTGCCCAGGCCATTGGTTAAAAACTCGAGAGTCGAATCAACAAATTGGCCGACCTCGTCTTGCACCATCTGGAACTCAGGATCGCTGTTGGAACCGACATTCCCGGTCGACTTGTCGTCAGACCCGCAACCAACAAAGGCTACGAAAAGGCCGGCGAGAACCACTACCCCCAAAATGAGAAGAAGTTTGTGGGAGCGCATTGCGCCTCTCCTTTCTTTGTCACAGCCTCTGTTTTGGGTTTCTCCCGTACCCGCTACGCGTGCTTCAAAAGGAACGTCATGATAGCCTTTTGAATGTGCAACCTGTTTTCCGCCTGATCGAAAACAACCGACTGTGGGCCGTCCATGACCTCATCAGTAATTTCGCGGCCCCTTTCGGCAGGCAAACAGTGCATCACAATAGCTTTTGGGTTAGCCACCGCCAACAGAGAGCTATTGAGTTGATATTTCCTTAATTCATTTGCCTTCTGTTTAGCCAAATGTTTCTGGCCCATTGAGGCCCAAACATCCGTATAGACTACATCGGCATCGGCAACGGCTTCTTTAGGATCATCTGTAATCATAACCGTACTTTTGGGATTAGCTCTGGTCCGAGCAACAAACTCAGCCTGAGGTTGGCAGTCTGTTGCAGTCCCCACCCGTAAGTCCAGCGGAATCAACGAGGCCAAATTCAGCCAGCTATGGGTGACATTATTGCCATCCCCGATATAGGCCACCGAGTACCGCTCTTTCGGCCTCAGAAGCTCCACCATGGTGAAGTAATCGCCCAAAATCTGACATGGGTGAACGAGATCGGTAAGACCGTTTATTACGGGAACCGAAGCATACTTAGCTAGCTCTTCAACATCTGATTGGGCAAAAGTGCGAATTACGATCAGTCCCACGTACCTGGATAATACTCTAGCCACATCAGCAACGCTTTCCCGTTGGCCAAGCTTGATTTCACTGCCTGTAACGTAAATGGCATGTCCACCCAACTGATTTATTCCGACCTCAAAAGATATCCTCGTGCGCAGCGATTCTTTGGTAAAGATACAGGCTACTGATTTTCCTTCCAGCGGCTTAGGAGTAATCTCCCTCTTTTTCATTTTGGCGCAGAGATCGAGAATTTCGTTTACTTCCGCTGTTGTAAAATCGGTGATTTGACACAGTGATCTGGGCATAGTTCCTCCTTAAATCATAGACGGTGTGTTGATTAGTCAAAACTGCACAGAATTAAGATCAATCGATTGACGATGTCAAGGTGCTGACTCTCTGAAAGCAAATCGTTGGCGGCAGAAAAAAAGATTTTTAACTTGCTTCCCAAATTGCAAAAGTCTATCATCGCCGAAAGCCATCATGAGGTAAAGGGTGACCTTTGCCGGGTGGTGGTACAAGGTATGGAAACAGTCCGCTAACCTAAAACAAAGGAGTAGAAGGAGTGAAAGGACTTAACAAGCTGCTCTTGGTCGTTGTGGTGGTTGTAGCGGGGGCCATGCTGGCCCAGGCTGCAACTGACGTCAACATTACCGGGCAAGTACGGCTGAGGGACCAGCTCGATAAGAAGAGCTTCGATACCTCGGCAACTTACAAGAGCTTTTCGGAGATGCGCACTCGTGTTGGCATCGAAGCGACAGTGAACGACAATGCACATGCTTTCGTGCAGTTGCAGGACAGCCGCTTGTTCGGCGGACAGAGCATTTTTGGCCAACCGACCTCCGGGACTCTGAATGATGCCCACAATGTCGATATCCACCAAGCCTATATCCAGCTCGACAACATCTTCGGCGAAGGCTGGGGCGGCAAGGCGGGACGGTTCGAGTTCAGTCCGGGCAATCAGCGCGTCTTCAGCGCATGTGATTGGTCTAATGTCGGTCGTTCCTTAGAAGGTGGTATGCTCTGGTATGACAATCCCGACTTCAAGGTGACCGGTTTCGGAGTGAAAGTTTTGGAACTGAACAGCTCAAGCTACAACCGGGACTTTGATATCTTCGGTCTCTATGGCAATATCAAGGCTTTGGAGAATTGCAGACTCGACCTGTTTGGCTTTTACGAGTACGACGCCGATACAAATGGTTATGCCGCCGGTATCAACAAGCTCGATCGCATCAATCTCGGCGTGTACCATTATCGTACGTATCAGCAGTTCGACTTTGAACTGAACGGCGTTTACCAGCTTGGAAATATGCCTTGTGGTATGTTGCCCGATACGTTAGAACTGGACATCTCCGCATTTATGGTCACCTTTGAAGCTGGCTATTCGTTTGTAGGCTCGGGTAATGCCCGTGTTGCCGCCGGTATTGATTACTCTTCAGGTGATGACGGATCGGATACCACCAAGTTCAAAGCCTACCAGAATTCGTATTACGGCGGTCACAAGTTCCGTGGTTATATGGACTATTTTGTCAGCTCTAATACACTTGGCCTGATGGATTTGATGCTGCGAGGCAAAGTCGACCCGACGCCGGGCTGGACAATCAAAGGCGATTTTCACTATTTCTCAACCGCTCAAGACTACACAAGCCCAATAGATGGAAGTGCTACTAAAGATGTTGGTATTGAGGTGGACCTTACCGCTTCCACCACCCGCGTGGCAGGCGTCAACCTTATGGCCGGAGCTTCAATCTTCTTACCGAAAGAGGCTTCTGCCGGGATGAAAGACCCCGATCCCGGTATCTGGGCCTGGGGTATAGCAACGGTTAATTTTGGTAAGTAAATAGAGAACTCTTGAAGTGAAGGCTGCCCAGTAATTGGGCAGCCTTTCAATTTAGTGCTCTTTGGTGAGTTACTGGTGAAAAGATTCACCTATTTGACTTAAGTCAAATTTTTCAGTATGAATTGAAACAATACTAACGCTAAGACAACCACCATTATACAACCGACGGGTGATATCCCCGAACTTGCAGGCTGTGTCGTAATTACGATTCCCGACCATAAAAACCCCGGAAATCGTCGTTGCGAGGAGCGAAGCGACGTGGCAACCTCTTGTAGTACAAGCATCTGTACAATTGAGATCGCCACACTCCCTGCGGTCGTTCGCGATGACGTTGGCTTTATGACACAACCTCTTGTTTGAGGATGTCTACAATACAGAGAGTTCTTATAAGTGACCTGGCAGCAGGTGAATGGTGCCACAGCATGCTTCTCCAAAACAAGCTTGGAGACAGCACCCGTTTCCGTAAACGAGCCTTCGTGTGGAGGCTTTTTTGTTTGCTTTTCATATAAGAAATCGTATCATCATTATGTTGTGTGGGAAAAAGTTTCCTGCTTGATGAAGATAGTTTTAGCATGGAAAAAGAGAAGAAAATACGGACTTTTCATATATCAACTTATGGCTGCCAGATGAATCTGGCCGATTCGTCCACTCTAACCGCCAGCCTTACTACCAGAGGATACCGCCGCGTTGCTGATGAGTCGAAGGCCGACCTGATTATTCTGAATACCTGCTCGGTTCGGGAAAAAGCGGAGCAGCGGGTTTTTGGTCGTCTGGGAGAGATCTACCGGTACAAACTGAAAAAGCCTCACTTGAAGGTGGCCGTGGTGGGGTGCATGGCTCAAAGGTTAGGGAAGGAATTGATTAAGAAGGTTCCTCATGTTGACTTTGTTCTGGGAACCGACCGCCTGTTTGAACTTCCTGACGTTTTAGAAGGTATCGAAGGAACCTCATCGATCATGACAGCGTTCGGCCATGAGAATATGGACGTGATTATGCCCGCCAGGGAAACACCTTACTCCGCATTTGTTACTATCTCCCGAGGTTGTGATAACTACTGTACCTACTGTATCGTTCCCTACGTGAGAGGCAAGGAACGAGCCCATGCAGCGGATCAGATTGTCGATTCAGTCAAGAGGATGGTCGATGATGGCGTAGTCGAGATAACCCTCCTCGGCCAGAATGTTAACAGCTACCGGTACAACGACGTGGATTTTCCCCAACTGCTTGTTCGGGTTGCCGGAGAAACCGACATCCAACGCATTCGTTTTATGACCTCGCATCCCAAAGACCTCTCTACGAGGCTGGTGGATCTTATGGCTGAAGAGCCGAAGATGATGCCGCATATCCACCTTCCTCTTCAGTCCGGCTCGAATAGAATCCTTAACAAGATGGGGCGTGTTTATACGTTCGAGAACTATATAAGAATCATTGAGTACATTCGCAAAAAGCTCGACTACGTGTCCATAACAACTGATCTGATTGTAGGATTCCCGACTGAGACCGAAGCTGAGTTTGAGCAAACTCTGCAAGCTGTGAGGGAAATCCAATATGACGCAGCCTTTATGTTCCGCTACTCGGTTCGTCCCGGGACGACGGCTGCCGGATACGAAGATGATGTCCCGGAGGCAGAGAAAATCAGGCGTCTGAACATACTAATAAAGTTGCAACAACAGATAGCGTACGAACGCAACCGGCGGGAGCTGAACCAGATCCGTTACAGCTTAGTGGAGGGCACCTCGCGCCGCAGTCAGGAGTATCTACGGGCTCGGACCGAAGGTAACAAGATAGCATTATTCAAGAGGGACGGCGTTAAGACGGGGATGGTAGTTCCTCTCAGTATTAACTCGGTTGACGCCTTCACTCTTCACGGGGAACTAGTGGAGTCGAATTGATGTCGGCATACTTCCCTGTCATTCTTTTGCCTTTCATTGTCCTGGTGACAGTGACGTTTATACTTTTCCGCCTGCGGCTTTTCTCCGGTGACTACATCTCGGGGCGGTCTTTCTTACTTTCCGGTGGGACCTTACTCTTTTTGGTATCTGTCTGGCAAGGTGTTAAAAGTTCTTCCGGCTACGGCGAGTGGTTTGTAACATCTGCCTACCCCTTGCTTGACCTGGCTCAATTCAGCCTGCTGCTGATCGGTCTTGTTCTTGCAGTGGTTGGTTTTTCACAGTATGGTGATTTTTGGCAGACCAGAAAAGAGGAGATAGAAAGCCGGGAGCAAAAACTGTCGGTCCTGGACGACCTTCAGCGTGAGGCTCGCCAACCATACCAACTTCTCGAACTTCTGGACATCTCGATAAAAGAGATAATTGCGCATTTGCCGGAATGCGCAGGGGCGGTCTTTTTGCTCAACCGGAGTCGAAGACAGTTTGTTCTTGCCAGCTCAGTCGGCCTGACCAAGGAAGAGACGGCTGCTTTGGAATACTATCCTCTCGAGCGCAATATCGTCAGTCAGGCGGTGGACCTTGGCGATCCCCTGATTGCCGGCAGCTTTGACTTTGTCGATCGCACCGGCGTGGCAGCCAAGTCCCGGTTCAGATCGTGCTTAGTGTTACCTCTTGTCTCAGAGATGGAGAAAATAGGCGGCATCATATTGTTTGCTGAGCAGGCGAAGTTTTTCGGTCGTGCCCAAATTTGTTACCTCTCACCAGTGGCGGAGTGGTTAGCTGAGAAGATCAAGTCAGCCCGGCTGTCGCGGGAGCTTTCCCTGGCAAAGAGTGATAGTGAAAAAAATATAAGCAGCTACGCCGACTTTACCGAGAGGCTTCTCACGGTCGTTGGGTCTTTTTCTTCTCCCGACAAAGTGACGTCATTCTGTGAGCGTCTGGTGGGTCTAGCCTCTTGTCAGTCGGTCCACCTTTTTGGATTACAAAATGGCGCCTTGCTTTTTCATGGAGGGAGCGAGCCCCTGGAACAGCTCTCTGAAAACTACCAGACAGCTCTGGTGGATGCTCTCGAAAGAGCTAAGCCGCTCATCGTCAATCAAGAGGCGGTGACTGACGAGGGGCGATCCTACATCGCCTTTTCCTCTCTGGTATTCCCCTTGAAAGGCAACAGAAGTCGCGATGCCTTGTTGCTGCGTATGGAGTCCGGCCCGTTTAAGGTTGACCAGATGGATTTGAAAAACATTGAGATATTCGCCGGGCTGGCTGCTTTAGTTCTGGAACAAATCGATTCTCGTCGTCTTGATATCTCCAGACGCAAGGGATTTGAAAAGATTCTCCAGCTTTTGAGATTCGATGCAACCGAGACAGACGTGGAAGATTGGAATCTTTTCGTAAAGCATCTGGCCGATATCCTACCCGCCAATTCAGCCGCGGTTGTCTTTGCCAGAGAACCAAACGGTTCTTTCAAAGCGCGACAAGGTTTCCCGACCACAAAGGACGACCTGGCCGGTTTCAACATCTTGCCGGGGGAAGGGAACATACGAGATGTTGCCGACACCCTCGAACCGAGCTTTACATTCGGCACTAATAAAGTGACCCGGCTTTTTGAATCATATACTGCCCCCAACCGTGAAGCCTTCCACAAGCTGTTTGGAGAAAAGCAACTGCCGATATTCCTGGCTACCTGCCCCATTACGGACTTCAAGGAAGTCGTTGTAGTGGCAGTCATCTTTATATTTGGCATCGCCGAAAGCGAGAGAACCGAATGGGAAAGACTTATCACGCTGGTGACGGGACTGTATTCAACGCGCCTGACCATGCGTGCGCTGCAACACAAGGAACTGGAAACCGTAACTCCCGGTGAGCCGTCTCCGAACGCCTTCGATGAAATCATTAACAGACTCAATAATCACCTCTCAGCAGTTATCGGCAACGCCGAGCTGGCGTCGACTCGGATAGAACTGCCCGAACAGATAAGGTCTCACATTCAAAGCATAATTGACGAAGCCGAGCAAGCAGCCAGTTATTTGAGAGGGTCACTGTCTCAGATGAAGCCGGGCGTTCAACGTTTTTCTTTCCAATCGGTTGACTCAGTAAACATCAATGATGTCCTCAATTCAATCCTGAAGGTTGCTCTCGTCTCTGGGAATGTATACATGTTAGGCGGTAAGCCGAGAGAGATCAGTACGAGGTTCAACTCCAGCGAAAAAATCGGATTGTCGGATGAGGCGATCCGCAATCTTGCCGAGGAGGCTTTCAACCGTTTTGCTTCTCTGGCTCAAGACGAAGATGTTATCAGCATTTCCACTTATGAGCAAGACGACCACGTGTACTTAGACGTCTCGCGCCACCGCAAGAACTTCCCCTCGGTGGAACGTGTAGCAGGCTTCGGAGAGTATTACACACCCGCCGAGGTACTACGCTACCGGCCTACTGATACCTTTCTGCAACATGTAGTCGACAAGAACTGCTTTTGCGCATTCGACAGGTTCGGTCGGGTGCCCTCTTACCTTTCTTTCAAATTTCCGGTTAAGGCCAATACCCCCTCTATCATCCCTGAATCCTCTCCCAAAGCGAGGGTGTTAGCTGTAGATGACCAGCAGGTAATCCTTGATCTGATTTCAGCAATGTGCCGATCTCTTGGCTACGATGTTCAGACCGCCTTATCAGGAGAAGAAGGCCTGAAGCTGGCTTCCCAGACAGCTTTTGACATAGTTCTAACTGACCTGGCCATGCCCGGAATCTCGGGTCTCGACGTAGCTCGAAGTATACGACGGCTTCATCCTCATACCCCGATAGTTCTTGTAACCGGCTGGGAAGTCAACATTGCCCCCAGCGAACTGGAGGCCGCCGGCATAACGGAAGTTCTCTACAAACCTTTTCGAATCGAACAGCTAACTGACATTATCCAATCAGCAGTTTTATCTAATCCTCTGCTTTAAAAATTGTCTGGTGCGTATTTATCTTTTGCCCGGTAAATTCATCAGCTTTTGCAACCGATAACAATGGAAAGGCTCGCAGTGGTGTACATGGATCGAATTTCGATTATTGAGCAGATTCGCAGTAGTGAAAAGCTTTTTTCCCTGCCGCAGGTCTTATCCGAGACACTTAAAGAAGTCGGCAAGGAGAACTTTTCGGCTGATTCGCTGGCACACATAATCCTGAAAGACCCCTCTTTGACAAGCAGAGTTTTGCGGGTGGCTAACTCCGCATTTTATCAACGCCTGGCAAAAACAACAACAATTAACCAGGCGGTAGCCGTGCTGGGTATCACGACGGTGAAATGTTTGGCTCTGTCTTCGTCGATTTTCCAGCCGGAAAAGATTTCTAAGGAATCCGGGGTCGATTCGAAAGCTTTCTTCGCCTACGTGCTGACAGTTGCGGCTGCCTCAGAAAAGATCGCCAAGACAATTGGAGCCAGGGCTCCCGAAGAGGCGTTCATAGCCGGTTTGTTGCATGACGTAGGGGTTCTCTTTTTCCTGCATCATTTCCCCAACGAGTACCATCGGATTATTGACAAGCGAGTTAAAGCCAGAACCTTGGTGCAGGCCGAGGTCGAGGTGTTTGGCATTGACCACTGCGAAGTCGGGGGCCGTCTGGCTGAAGTCTGGAGACTCCCCGATTATATTGTCCGATCCATAGCCGGGCATCATGTTTTGGCAAATTTAAAAGAAAATGAAGTTATCGAGAACATTGTTCGGCTGGCCGTTTTACTGGCCAGCGACCGTTTTTCAGGCTACGAGATGGGTCCTCAAGAACGGATGATAAACATCAGAAAGCTCAGGAATCAATTATCCTTGTCGAAAAATCAGATCGACGACCTTTCCTACACTCTTATGTCCGGAGCTATCGATGTGGCCAATTATTTAGGGATTGATATCGGCGATACCCAAGAAATTCTCATGAAGGCGAACGAAGAGATTTGGAAGTCTTTCCTTACTATCGAGAATCTGTTCAAGGAGCGGCAAGAACTGAGCAAAAAGCTCTTAGATGAAGAGCGAGCCAAAGGAGCTATAGAGTCCAAAAATATTGCCGTAGCAACTCTTTCTCACTATCTCAACAATGCGGTGATGGCAATTTACGGTCGCTCCCAGCTAATGCGCCGTTTAATCAAGAAAGGGAATACCGACAAGTTGCTTGAGCAGATTCCGAACGACTTGGAAATGATAGATAAATCGGTCCAAAAGATTATCGCTGTTCTTGAGGAAATGAAAGAAATATCGCCGATAGACCAACTGAAATTCAACGACATGTCGGCGGCCCTGAACATAGATGACCGAATAGAAAAGCGGTTGCAGAAAATCTCCCTCGAGTCAGCCCAGAAACATTCGAATATCGCTGCATCTCCCCAAGAGATCATCACCGGTTGACGTCCCGCCCTGTTTTGTTTACCATGCCACAATGCTGGCATACCTCACTTCAGGTGAATCTCATGGCCCTCAACTCACTGCTGTTATAGACGGCTTTCCAGCCGGTTTCCCGGTCGATATAGAGCGCATCAACTACCAACTGGCTCGCCGGCAAAAGGGGTATGGCCGAGGCCGGCGGATGAAAATCGAACAGGACAAAGTCGAAGTTGTTTCCGGGATACGGGGAGGCTATACCATGGGTGGTCCCATCACGTTTGTGATACACAACAGAGATTGGGATAACTGGGCTGAGATTATGCACCCGATCCACCCAATGAGAGAAGACCTGCCATTGAAACAAAAAGGGTTTGCCTCTGAGACCACCCGACCCAGACCTGGCCACGCTGACCTTGCGGGAGCCATCAAGTACAACCATTACGACATGCGCAATGTACTGGAGCGGGCTTCGGCGCGAGAGACCGCTGCCCGCGTGGCACTGGGCGCTCTGGCAAGACAGTTGCTGGAACACTTCAACGTTGTGTTCGCTTCCCATGTTATCCGGATTGGATCTGTTCA
>CAZYRH010000010.1:0-7942 GCA_964650395.1 uncultured Ignavibacteriales bacterium | reverse complement strand
TGGAACACTTCAACGTTGTGTTCGCTTCCCATGTTATCCGGATTGGATCTGTTCAATTGCCCCCCGGGTATGACCGACCGGACATAATCAGTATCGCTCGACTCAGCGAAGAGTCTGACGTTCGCTGTATTGACAAAGAAACCGAGCGTCAAATGATTGAAGCCATAAAGTCGGCCCAAAAAGAACACGATTCACTGGGTGGAATAGTGGAAGTAATAGGGCATGGTTTGCCGGCTGGCTTGGGCGGTTTTTCGCAGTGGTATCAGCGGCTAGATGGCAGACTGGCCGGCGCCATGATGGCAACCCCTTCGGTAAAGGGAGTTGAAATCGGTCTCGGTTTTGAGGCCGCCGGAATAATTGGGTCTAAAGTCCACGATGAAATCTTCTATGACCCCGGAGGTAATCCGGCTAAGAAGAGGTTTTACCGTAAAACCAATAATGCCGGTGGTCTTGAGGGCGGCATAACCAACGGGGAGGATATTGTCATTAAGGTTGCTATCAAGCCGATTTCAACTTTGAACAAACCATTGAAAACGGTTGACGTCAAGAGCAAAAAACCGGCTGAGGCGATGGTGGAGCGGGCGGATAATTGTGTCGTGCCGGCCCTGGCGGTTATTTGCGAGAATGTGGTGGCATTGGTACTGACCGATACTTTTTTTGAGAAGTTCGGTTCAGACAACTTATCCGAAATAGAAAAGAATTATCAGACTTTCCTCAATCCTGGCTTCTAAACATTCCATCCTTTTCGATTCTTATCCCAGTTCTTGAACATATCAGCATTTGTAGACCCCCAATAGCTATTTTTGCTCATGCAAACTATCCTGATATATCTTTCTAAATATAATATAACAAACTGTAGGGCAGGTCTCTCCGAGACCTGCCGGTCCGCCATAGGCGGATAGGAGTCGGAGACTCCCGCCTGACGATTTGTACTTAGGCCGCAGAGGCTACCACAGGTTAAATGCTGTTGCGGTGTGTCAAGTGATTCGGTAGCTTTATGGAAAAAATGGGAGACCAATCATGGTGCTTAAATACTCCACCGATAAACTTCAGAGCCTCGCCGTCGAGAGCCTCGTTCTTTTTGTCCCAACCTTTGAAAAAATTAGGGACAAGTCTCTGAAGGAGCTTGACACCGCCTCGGCAGGTGGGGTCAAGACCATTCTAAGTTCCGGTGAATTCACCGGTAAAGAAGGCGAAGTTGCGGCGATCATTCGTCCTCGCGGTTACAAGGCCCAGCGGGCGATTCTCGTCGGCTTAGGGGAATATAAGAAGCTGAATCCCGACTCCTTTCGCAAAGCGGCTGGTACTGTTTCACGTTTTCGAGGTTTGACCACTTCTAAAACAGCTGCTTTCTACCTCGGCAGTTATGAAAACGAAAAGTTCTACCAAGCAGCCATTGAAGGTTACCTTTTGGGAGGTTTTCAGCTACTCGATTTCAAAAGCAGAGAAACAAAAGAAAATGAGAGCAAACTTTCTCAAATTACCTTCGCCGTAGAGGGGCAGGTGCTGCTGAAGAAAGTTCGTTCTGCGATTGAGAGAGGAGTAATAATCGCTGACGGACAGCTCTTGGTGAGACGGCTTTCCTTTACCCCGGCCAATTTTCTCACACCATCGAAGCTGGCCCAAGAGGCTCGACGGCTGGCTCGAAAGTACAGGTTCAATTGTCAAGTGCTTGACGAAAAGGCTATTTCCAAAGAGAAGATGGGAGGCTTGCTGGCAGTAGCGAAAGGGTCGACTGAGTCCCCGCGTTTTATTGTCCTCAAGTACCGGGGCAGTCGTGCGGCTATGAAGTCAATTGTCCTTGTGGGGAAAGGAGTGACGTTTGACTCCGGCGGTATATCGCTTAAAGATAGGCTGAATATGCACGAGATGAAGGGCGACATGTCCGGGGCAGCGGTAGTATTGGCTACCCTGGTCACGGCCGCTCGGCTCAAGCTACCCCTCAATCTTGTTGGGCTCATGCCCACGACTGAAAACATGCCCTCAGGATCAGCCACGAGGCCTGGGGACATTGTAACCATGCGCAAAGGCCTTACTGTTGAGATAATAAATACCGATGCCGAGGGGCGACTCATCCTGGCTGATACTTTGGACTATGCCGGAAAGTTTGGTCCCGAGGCAGTCATTGATATCGCCACTCTTACCGGCGCCTCATTGTATGTCCTAGGGTATGCCGGGGCCTCAATTCTCGGCAACAACCCTCAACTGCTGGACAGGCTGAAAAATGCTTCCGACTTCACTGCGGAGAAAGTGTGGGAGATGCCTATCTGGGACGACCATCGCCAGCTAATGAAGTCTGAGATCGCTGACTTGGTCAATTCAGGCGGGCGCCAGGCGGGCACTATTGCTGCTACAGCTTTCTTGGAAAACTTTATTGGTGATTGGCCCTGGGCACATATCGACATAGCCTATTGCGATCTGGAGCCTCATGGCAAGCCGTATACCCCCAAAGGAGCCACCGGCTTTGGATTGCGGCTTCTGGTTGAACTGCTCTCCAATTGGAAAAAGCTGGTGTGAAAAATGACAAAAAGAAAAGCCGTAAGAATATAATTTCCGAGATGTTATACAACAAACTATAGGGCAGGTCTCTTACGGAGTCTTTGACCAAGCTGGAAACTTGTCTGTCCCAGGGCCAGAGAGCCTTCTGTCACCGTTCCCGGTTATGTCGCAGACCCAGATAGAACCGTCATTCGTTGAGAAGGTGAGCCATTTGGAATCAGGTGAAAATGAGGGAGCAACGGTATATAAGCCTACACTGGGAGGTGGGGTAAACACCAAGTATTTTTCTTTCAGGTCCGGGGTCGTTAAGTACAGGCTGCCGTCGTTTAAGTCGTTATTGATATAAGCCAACCACTTACCATCTGGCGACCAGGCCGGAGCAACACAGTTGGGATTCTCAAAGGCGAGGGTCTTCGCTGAATCCATCGACATCATGAATTTCTCTTTTGGCAAAACCACAAGCCCCTGGAGCTTTTGGCTGAAAAGAGCAATGCAGGCAATATCTCCCTTGGCGTTCATAGAGGGGGCGACCAGAAAGGTATCCATTCCTTGCCAATCCTTACGAAGAATCTCAGTATCAGTACCTTCGGGATCCATTATGCAAATCTGGTAATTCGGCTCATATGCATTCACATAGTTAGCATTCATGTCCTTCCAAAAGATAATCTTACTCCCGTCAGCGCTCCATTCCGGGTCCCGGTTACCCATGTCACCGGTAAGGCGGTACCAGTACATTGTATTGTTGACGTAGGCCGAGTCAAGGTACGCCAAAAACAGGTCATATACTTTGTGTTGTCCGCCCGTATTATCGGGAAGTTTGGTACTTACTATACCGGAGCGAGTGAAGGCCACTTTTTTGCCATCCGGGGACCAACTCAGGCGCCCGTCAGCATTGGTTGCCTCGCAAATCAACTGCTGATTGGCTCCGCTGGCCTCCATAGCCCATATGTTACCATCGCGGACAAATGCTATTTTCCCCAGTGGCTTGCCGATGGTTCCTGCTTTTTCAGGGGGAAGTTTTTCGGCTGACAGGACTATTGCGGGAGCTATCAACAGGATAACCAGAACAACACACACTTTTTCGAGCTTTGAGACCAGCCAATTCATACAGAATCTCTCCATTTCAAATTATGAAGCTTTGCCAATTATAGTAATAATCACCACGCTGTCAACCGAAAACGCCTCGCTGGATATTCTACCATTTGAAGTATCGTTTTACTTCCACTTTACCCCGTATTCCTGACAAGCCAAGATCGACACGCCCCTCGGGTGTACCATCATACGTGGCAATGACTTCCTGATTCAGTGCATTATACCAGGCAACGTTGTTAAAGTTCAGATATAAGTAGCTCAGGTCCACTCCTAAAGCCATGTTGAAAAAGCTTAACGGGTAATCCACTCCAACATTGAGAGCAAAACTGGGAGCTGAGGCTTTGAAGGCAGTGTTGCCTCCCGTCGGGGTAGATGTAGCCAGGTTCAAATTCTGATATTCATTCCAAACATCCCAACTGGCTTGGTAATAGCCAATACTCCCGCCGACTCGTACCGCAAAGTTGTTCAGCAGATCGAGCTTTGAAGGAGAATTGTAAAGGTAATACTGAATCGAGCTGGATATTCCGTACACCTTTATTTCCGAGACGAGGTCGGTAACGACTGTTGGGCTACCTGCCGGGGGGGCATAGTCAAACGAGCCTGTCTGATTCATTCCGAGCTTCAGCCAGTATTCGCCACCGAGAGACCAGGCAAACCTTTTACCAAAGACAAGGCCCAGATCAACCCCGAAAGACTTTGCCTCTCCCAGCCAGGGAATGGTGGTGTTGGTAAAGTGGTTTGACGAATAAGTAGCGAAGTCGTTGTAGTCATTGTGTCGGTTGATTCGATTCAGGGTGAAGTTAGCTGCAAACCAACTAATCTTCCTGGCATGTTTCGCTTCAACCTTTTTTAGGTAACGGTTTACTATGTCTTGCTCAGTTTCACCTGCCGAAAGGAGAGAGGCGCAGGAGAACACGAACAGAGAGGCAGCCACTACTACGATTTTACCACGCATACTTCCTCCTGTCTGTCGACTTGGTTAGTTTTCTCACTATATCGGAATGCCGGGCAGGTTTCTTGATATTATGAAAGAGGCGTCAGCTAAAAGAGTAAAAAAAGCGGGCTAAAAAAGCCCGCTCTTTCTGACGTCTATAAGGAAAGATCAGGATACCCAGCCGCTGTACTGTTAGTCCACAATCCAGGAATAATCGATTTGCGCCAGTTGCGAGTACAGGTGCCAGCGCCGGTCACAGTCCTTCTGCCCCAGCTCAAGCAACATTTTGGCTCGCTGCGAATCCTTGCTCTTGAGGGTACGGAACCGTATCTCAGAATAGGCGTAATCTTCGTACGAAATCGATGGTTCCTTGCAGTCAAGCTGCAGCGGGTTTTTGCCTTCTTTGATCCGGTCCGGATTATATCGATACAGCAACCAGTGACCGCATTTAACTGCCTTGTCTTGTTCGTCCATTCCATGAGCCATATCAATTCCGTGAGCAATGCAGTGACTGTAGCAGATGATCAGCGACGGGCCATTATAACGCTCAGCTTCAACCATAGCTTTGACGGCCTGATTGTGGCTGGCCCCAATAGCTATCTGGGCAACATAGACGTTGCCGTAGGACATCAACATCATGCCGAGGTCTTTCTTGGGCATGGGCTTGCCGGCGGCGGCAAATTTGGCCGTGGAAGCTCGTGGAGTAGCTTTGGACATCTGTCCACCGGTGTTGGAGTAGACTTCGGTATCCAAGACCAGCAGGTTAACATCCTTGCCGGTAGACAGGACGTGATCCAGCCCACCATAGCCTATATCGTACGCCCAGCCGTCACCGCCGATCCCCCAGACCGACTTTTTCACCAGAAAATGGGCGATACTTTTGAGCGCCATAACCTTCTCGCTGCCGTTTAAGCCCTCCATTTTTTTGAGCAGCTCGACCACTCGCGCACGCTGTTTCTCAATACCCTCTTGCGAACTCTGGACAGCATTGGCCAGTTCTTCATACATATCGGGTACAAGCTCTTTGACCAAACTAAGCGCATACACCTTAAGTTGGTCAGCGGTAAGGCGCATCCCTAAAGCGAACTCCGCACAGTCTTCGAACAGCGAGTTCGACCAGGCGGGGCCACGACCGTCAGCGCGTTTGCAGAAGGGCGTAGTAGGAAGATTGCCGCCATAGATGGAACTGCATCCGGTGGCGTTGCCGCAGAGCGCCCGGTCGCCAAACAACTGAGTCATCAATTTCACATAAGGGGTCTCTCCGCAGCCCGCACAGGCGCCGGAGAACTCAAACAGCGGCCTGACAAACTGGGAACCCTTGACAGTCTCAATCTTGAACAACGCCGGATCAGTATCAGGCAGCACGTTGATGAAGAAATCCCAGTTTTTCTTTTCCCGTTCGCGGATAGGCGCCTGCCAGGCCATGTTGATAGCCTTAATGTTGGTCTTATTCCCGGCGTCGTCTTTCTTGATCGCCGGGCAGGCATTAACACACGCCTCGCAGCCGGTGCAATCCTCCGGTGCTACCTGGAGACTGTAGTACAATCCTTTGAACTGTTTGCCTTGAGCCTCGGTATACAAGAAATCCTTGGGAGCTTTTTCAAGGTACTTCTTCTCAAAGACCTTGGGCCGGATGGCAGCGTGAGGGCAAACGATGGAACAGATATTGCACTGGATGCAAAGCTCCTTGTCCCAGACTGGAATATCAACGGCGATATTTCGCTTCTCGTACTGAGTGGTGCCGGTGGGATAGGTACCGTCATCAGGAAAGACTGACACCGGCAGGCCATACCCGCGGCCAGCTATGATCTCAGCCGTTACCGTTTTCACGAACTCAGGCGCAAAATCAGGCACAATCGGCGGCATTGCAATACTGCTGGTGACTTCATGGGGGTAGTCAACTTCCCTCAGAGCCCCGGCAGCCCCATCGACCGCCGCATAGTTCATATTCACAACTTTCTCGCCCTTGGCTCCGTAGGTGTCAACGATGGCCTTTTTTATGGCTTTTATAGCCTTTTCTTTGGGAAGGATATCGGAGATCAAAAAGAAAGCCGTCTGCATAATCATGTTGATACGCGCGCCAAGCCCCAGTTCCCTAGCCAGTGAAATGGCATCAATCACGTAGAACTTGGCTTTTTTCTCGATGATCTGCTGCTGCACCTCGCGTGGTATTTTGTCCCACACCTCATCAGGACCGTACGGAGAATTCAACAGGAACGTGCCTCCTTCCGTCAAATTGCCAAGCATGTCATATTTTTCAAGGAACGAAAAGTTGTGACAGGCAACAAACTGGCCGGAGGTGATCAGGTAGGGCTTCTGGATAATATCTTTACCGAAACGGACATGGGAAACGGTTATTGCCCCCGCCTTCTTGGAATCATAGACAAAGTACCCCTGGGCGTAATTGTCGGTGTTTTGGCCAATGATTTTGATGGAGTTTTTGTTGGCTCCCACCGTACCGTCAGCGCCAAGGCCATAGAAGAGACCGCGGAAATTCTCTCCTTCAAGATCAAAGGAGAGGTCCGGGTCAAGTGAGGTGAATGTGACGTCGTCTTTTATGCCGACCGTAAAGTGGTCTTTCGGGCTGTCCTGCTTGAGATTGTCGAAGACGGCCTTGGCCATAGGCGGGTTGAACTCCGCGGAGCCGAGGCCATAACGCCCACCGACTATCAGCGGGCGATCGGTGAACTTGGCCGTTCCTTTGTCCAGCAACTCATTGATGGCCGCCTGGACGTCAGTGTACATCGGCTCACCGACGGCGCCGGGCTCTTTGGTGCGGTCAAGCACGGCAATCCTCTTGACCGTTGCCGGCAGAGCTTCACCCAACGCTTCCACTGAGAAGGGACGATACAGGCGGACTTTGATCAAAGCGACCTTTTCCCCTTGGGCCACCAGCTCATTCACCGTTTCGTGGGCAACTTCAGCGCCGGTACCCATGATAAACAGGACATGCTCAGCTTCAGGATGGCCAAAGTAGTCGAACAATTTGTACTGCCGGCCCACAACAGCGGCGAACTTATCCATTGCCTGCTGAACAATCTCTGGCGCAGCCAGGTAATACTTGTTGATTGTCTCGCGATGCTGGAAGAAGACGTCGGGGTTTTGTGAGGTTCCTTTGATAGTCGGAGTGTCCGGAGATAGCGCTCGCTGCCGATGTTGGGCAATCAACTCTTCATCGATCATTTCCCGCATGTCATCAAACGATACCTCTTCCACCTTCTGGACCTCGTGCGAGGTACGGAAGCCGTCAAAGAAATGTACAAACGGCACCCGGCTGGCCAGCGACGCAGCCTGGGCAATCAAGGCCATATCCATCACCTCCTGGATCGAACCGGAGGCTATCAGGCCAAAACCGGTGGAACGGCAGCACATGACATCAGAGTGATCCCCGAAAATCGACAGCGCATGGGAAGCGAT
>CAZYRH010000009.1:22750-32846 GCA_964650395.1 uncultured Ignavibacteriales bacterium | reverse complement strand
TCAACTTCGCCGTTGCTAAATCTAACGGGAGGTTGCCCAGAAAGGGGAGAAAATTCTTGGGCACAAAGCGTTTTTTGTTATATTTGGAGGCAATAGGTCAGGAGGTTTAGATGTATACACCGTCGGATTTCAGAAAGGGTTTACGTATTATAGTCGATGGCCAGCCGTACTATGTGGTCGATTATCAGCATTTCAAGATGGGGCGAGGTAAGGCCAACATTCGTACCAAGCTCAAACATATTAAAACCGGCGCGGTTTTGGAAAAGGTCTTCGGCTCAAACGATACTTTTGGTGAGCCGGATATGGAATTCAAAACGATGCAGTACCTCTATGAAAACGCCGGTGAGCTTACCTTTATGGACACCCGGACATTCGAGCAGGTTTCGATACCGATTGAGAACCTTGGCGAAGCGAAGTGGTACCTGCTGGAGAATCAGGAATACAAGGTGGCCTTTCTTGATAAGGAGGCCATTTCGGTCGATCTTCCGGCTTCGGTAATTCTCGAAGTTGTCCAGACTCAGCCGGCAGCGCGAGGGGACACCGTTACAAATATCACCAAACCGGCCAAGCTTCAAACCGGCCTAACAGTAAAAGTACCTCCATTCGTCAAAGAGGGAGATAAGGTCAAGGTCGACACTCGTTCTGGTGAATATCTGGAACGGGCTAATTAGAAGATGGCGGGCGAACGTCGGGTTATCGGCGTTGACGAATCAGGCAAGGGGGATTTTTTCGGGCCGCTGGTAGTTGCGGCCTTTTTGGCATCCGATAATGATCTGCAAAAGCTGCAGCAAATCGGTGTGCGTGACGGCAAACTGATTGCCGACAAGAAGCTGTTGACGATTGATGAGCGACTTCGGTCTGACTTTCCTTACGCCGTTGTCGTGTATAGTCCCGAGGAATACAACCGGCAATACGCCGCTATAAAGAATCTTAACAAACTTCTTGCCGAGGGGCACGCCCTGGCAATTGCAGCTGTGCTTGCCAAGCACCAGGCCAACCTGGCTATCTCCGACAAATTCGGAAAGTCTCAATTGATCGAGGATGCTCTCCGCAAAAGAGGGCTGACAATCGAAATCCAGCAGCTGGTTCGAGGGGAAGCAATTCTCCAGGTGGCAGCGGCCTCGATTCTGGCGCGAGCGGCGTTCATTAGAGAGATTGAGAAGTTATCGGCACTGTATGGGATAGATATTCCCAAGGGTGCTGGTTCTATAGTGGACGAGGCAGGTAGAAAGCTTGCCCGGAACAATCCCACCTCCCTGTTCACTAAGATCGCCAAGACCCATTTCAAGAACTACCGCCGCATAATCGATCCGAAGCGCTCGTTATAATACAAGTCTTTCCAGAGATGCTCTAAAAAACTTTTGAGCTGCAAAGCTCGGTTCAGGACGTCTAACTCGGCTCGGGGCTAATTCAAAAGCTGATTTTTGTCGATAAACAGAAAGACTGTAAGGAAAAAGCCCATTGGAGAACATATGGAACTGCAGATGATTGACCTGGTTGTGCCTCTTTTTTTCCTATCTGCCTTGGTTCTGGTTGCCAGGTTCAAAAAGCAGCTCTCTGAGGAGAGCAAGGAGAGTTACCGATTCATTTCAGCCGGCCTGATCATCTTGACATTGGTGGAGCTTTCACAGGTCTATGACAAAACAGGTCTTTTCAACACTCTTCCTTTCGTATCAGAACCGCTCTTCTACCAACTGGTTTTCTGGATAGGTGTTATTACCGGTCTTACCTTTTTAGTAAGTGGAATTTCACGTTGGCTGCCGTTGTCGCGAACGTATCGGAAGTATAACCGCTCTCTGCTTAAACGTCTTGAGTTTCTCAAAAGGGTGGAGCAGCTCGTGGGTGTGGAACGACGTTTGCCGGTGATTTTGAGTCAGTCTTTGCAATATATGGTGGAGCATTACAGCTTTCTCGGAGGGGCGGTGTACATCTATTCGCAGAAACGGAAAGAGCTGGTGTTTCTTTCATCTTCGGTTCCTAATCATGTTGCAGAGGCCGACATCAAGCAGATAGTGTTTGATGAGGGTTACGAACAGAAGCTTCTCAAAAACAGTTTTTCATGCAATGGCCTGATTTTCAAGAAAGTTCCCGAGACCATTCCTCAGCCGAATCTGTCTCTGCCGTTAGTGGTCGGGGAGAAGTTGTCAGCTCTTTTCCTTTTGTGGCAGGACGAGAAGGTAATCTGCGACGATGAGGAAAGAATTAATTTGAAGATTGCTACGGACATCATAGCACGCAAGGTAGAGCTTGACAAGGAGCGTTTGGCAAATGCATTTCTGGCCAAACAACAAGCCTGGTTGCGTTCTCTTGGTGAGGTTATTGATCATAAAAGGGGCTGTAACGAGAACGTGTCAGGAGTTGCCAGGTGGCTTTTGGAAATGATACCGCATGATTTATTTTCTTTGAACATCATTTATGATAACAAAAACATACAGAGGTTTTCAATCGGCGAGGATAGGATGCTGTTGGCCGAAAAGGGACTCAACCTCCACTCGCACAATCCTCTCCTGAAATATACTCTTGAAAGTAGCCAGCCACTGGTGGTTGAAGACACCCGGCAGAAGACGATAGCGCCTATTGACGAGATGATTCTCAGCAGCGGCATGAGGTCTCTGGCAGTCTTTCCTCTGGGTTTTAGGGGGACAACCGTAGGAACGATTGTCGTAGCTTCAAAACAAACCAGCCGTTTCAAGGGCCGAGAGATAGAATTAATCAAGTGTGCCGTTCCTTTGCTGTCCAGTCTGGTAATTCAGGATATCCACCGCTATGAAGTGAACCTCAGGGAGAGACGAATAGAGCTGCTTAATAGCTTTCTCCTCGACTGTGGGAGGTCTCCGAATCTGCTGAGTCTGTTTGAACAGACCACCAGGCTTTTGTCAAAGGAGCTCAAAACGTCTGTAGTTAGGATCTCTACGTATGATTACGGCGGCGCCTTTTTGAAATCGCGCTCTCTGTCATCGTTGCGGCCTATTGAGAAAGTAACGCCTGCCGATGGTGATATGATTTTATCATTGATGCCGTATCATACGCTGGTACGAGACACCGGGCGCCTAATGCTGATAAATCAACAGGACACTGATAGAAAAATACCCGTGGCCGAGGCCAAGCAAGTGGCCAGCTCCGATTTGAAATCGGCTCTATTAATCCCCGTAAAAGTAGAGAAGCAGGTATTGGCTGTTATTAGTCTGGCTGAGATGCGAAGTTGGGATCGGTATCGATATACTGAGGCTGATATACTTTTTGCGAGTTCAATCGCTACGGCTTTATCCCTGGCAGTTCAGGTGATGATCCGCGGGCGAACCAAAGTCGGCTCGAAGTCAGCAGAAGAGAGGCTTCCTAATGGGCCGTTTCACGACCACGAAGTAAGAAGCCATATCAAGTCTTCACTTTCAGGCATCCTGGGATCGGTGGAAATGATAAAATTCCGTACACCGACCTCTGATGAAGACCTTGACAAGTATCTTTCGATAATTGACCGATCCGCAAAGAGAATCAATACATTCTTTGCGAACGAACTTACTTCGTAGGTCATCGGATTGTTTCCATAGTTAACAAGAGTGCTTACTGTGGAGAGGCAGTGGTCGGGAAAGCAAGAGAACTGTGCTAATGACCGCAGACAAGAACAGTACAGGTTAAGAATTCTTGTTGTTGATGATGATGAACAGGTTAGGAAAGTCCTCACTGATATGTTGGCAATACACGGCCATCACACCACTACTTGCCCTGACGCTTACATCGCTTTAGAGGTCGTCAAAAAAGAGAGATTCGACCTGCTGATCATCGACCTTGGCATGCCCGGGATATCCGGTCTTGATCTGGCAGGGGTTATCCATGCCGCTTTTCCTCAGATGCCGATTGCCCTGACAACAGGCTGCGGGAAGGAGCTTAATCCGGATGAAATCTCGTCAAAAGGGGTAAGCGCTGTTTTGTTCAAACCGTTCTGTCTGAAGGACGTAAAGAGCCTCGTGGAAGAACTTGTCGGGAGGTAACGCCAGTACACGTAGATGGGATGTTTTATATTAATCCTTAATTGTGATTGTACGAGCTGTAGAGCAGGTCTCGGAGAGACCTGCCGGCAACGATTTACACCACCTCAGAGGCTTCCTTTTGGACAAGATAATCACCCATTACAAGGGCATCCAATCCGGTGTTATTGTAGCAATTGAAAGCTTCCTCGGGAGTGTTGACAATTGGCTCGCCTTTGACATTAAAGGAAGTGTTCAGGACCATATTTACGCCGGTTATATTGCCGAATTCCTTTATGACCTGCCAGTACTTGGGGTTGGTTTCTTTTCTTACAGTATGGATTCGAGCGGTGCCGTCAACATGGGTGATAGCCGGAACTTTGGATTTTGTGTGTTCTTTGACCGGGACGACGAATATCATATAGGGCAGAGAATCAACTGGAGAGTCGAAATAGTCGTGAACAGATTCCTCCAACACTGATGGTGCAAAAGGTCGAAATGGTTCACGGAATTTGATCTTTTTATTAACTATATCCTTCATTTCTTCCCGCCGGGGATCGGCCAGGATTGAGCGGTTGCCCAACGCCCGTGGTCCCCATTCCATCCTGTCCTGGTACCAGCCTATGACTTTGCCGTCTGCAATCAATTGGGCGGCGGCTTTATAGATGTCTTTTGGTTTTTCATATTTAACACCGAGTCGTTCTAAGGTGGCGATAATCTCACTTTCCGGGTGTCCGGGGCCAAGATATGGAAGATCGAAGACAAAACTGCGGGGCTTACCCAGCTTGCAGTTGTAGATATAATAAGCGGCCCCTAAAGATGTCCCCGGGTCATGGGGAGTAGGGTTGATATAGATGTTTTTGAAAGCGCCCTCAGCCAAAATCCGGCCGTTCATAACCGAGTTCAAGCCCACCCCGCCGGCTATACAAAGATTCTCTGATTTTGTAATTTTCTTCAGGTAGCGAACCATGCTCAGCGCCGCCTCTTCAAATGCTCGCTGAAAACTACAGGCTATATCCGCATATTCTTCACTGATGTTATCCTCGTCACCCATCGGGCGAGCCGGCCCGAAACGTTCCACCATCTTATGCGAGTATCTCTGGTCGGACCAGTAGTGGGATTTGAAATAACTGTTGTCCATCTGCAGGCAACCATCATCATCAACGAACAATATTTCATGGAAGTCTTTTACAAGGGTGGGCTTACCATAAGCCGACATCCCCATCACCTTGTATTCATCAGAAAGGGGCTTAAACCCGAGATACTGTGTCACAGCAGCGTAGGCCTGACCCATTGAGTCCGGGTACGTCAAGCGCTTCAACATCTTTATGCCGGTCCCTTGTCCATGAGCATAGGTGGTGGTAGTCCATTCTCCGACCGAGTCGATAGTGAGTATAGCAGCCTCATCGAAAGGTGAAACGAGAAAAGTTGAAGCGGCATGACAAAGGTGGTGATCCACGTAGTGGACCTTTCCGGTAAAGCCGATTTCCTTTTTTAACCTTGATTTCAGGTTAGAGAATTCCAGAATCATCTTTAGATTGCCGCCATGGCTTTTCTTGGTTGTGAAGCGCCCCAGAGAGGCCGGGAGGTTTTTAAGGTGGTACCAAGCTACGTCTTTGATTCCGAAGGGCGGTTCTAAGAAAAAGCCCAGGTGTTCAACATCCTTAATATCAAGATTGGCCTGTTGCAGGGACCACTTAAAGGCACAGATCGGGAAACCGCCATAATGTTTCTTTCTATTAAAACGCTCTTCTTCGGCAGCGGCGACTAAAACACCATCCTTTATCAAGCAAACCGCAGAATTATGGACTCCATAATTTAGACCAAAAATATTCATTCTCTCATTCTCTTCCTATTACAATGAAGGTAAAACAATGCCGTTTTAAGGTGATAATCGGCCTTATGCAGGACACTTTTTACCGTCTATTTCAATATCGTCTTAATTGTATATCTATTAGCGGACGTTTTATCTTTATGAACAATCATCTCACTGAGTAATCCAATGGAGAAGAATTGAACCCCGAATATGACCATGAGAACAGACAGAGTGAACAGGGGGAGATAATTGCCTACATTGATGCCGAAAAAGAACTTCTGGAGATATAAGAGAACGATAATAGTGCCACCGATGAGAGTCGAGATAAGGCCGATAGTGCCAAACAAGTACAGTGGGCTCATGGTAAACCTGGTGAGAAACAGTATGGTGAGAAAATCCAGAAATCCCTTTAAGAATTTTGACGCGCCATACTTACTTCGCCCGTATTGCCGAGGTAAATTCTGAACTCTAACTTCTTCGACAGCATATCCCTGGCTTCTGGCTATCAACGGCTGATACCGATAGAGCTCGCCGTAAATTTCTTTGGCCAGTCTTTTGGCGACGTGCTTGCGATACCCTTTGAAGGGACAGTTCATATCATGAATCTTTAAACCGGTAACCTGCGAGGAAATCCTGTTAAAGACCCACGAGGGAAACGATTTGCCGATAGGCCCACGCCCTTCAGATTTCCATCCCACGACAAGATCATTGCCTTTTTCTATCTTCTCCAGCAGGAGTGGGATATCTGCAGGGTCGTCCTGCAGGTCGCCATCCATAGTTACAATGACATCTCCTTTGGCGAATTCAAGACCAGCAGTATAGGCGGCCGATTTCCCGGAATTCGTTGAGAAACAAATCACCCGGACCTTGTCATCTTGAGCATGTAATCGGGATAATTCATCAAAGGTATTGTCCCTGCTTCCATCATCTACAAAAACGATTTCGTAACTCTTACCGAGCTTATCCAAAACATCTTTCAGTTTTGGGTAGAGGACCGGCACATTTTTTTCTTCATTGTAGACCGGTATAATTACCGATATGTCACAACATTCATCCGTGACCATGTAACCCTTCCATATTTATGACTCTAGAACGTGCTCAATAAACTGTGCCTCTCCGCTTTTGTCAAGCGGGCGCTGCGACATCAGAGGGCTTGGGAAATAAGCAATTTGTAGTAATTAATGCATATACCTCTTTCGGGGTGGTCCGGTACAGCCGTCATGGCTGCAGGCTGAACATTTAATGCCTTGACATTAAGACCCGCAGGGGATAGTTTCGTTGAAACTCAGGAAAGCTCTTGAGGACAGGAAGCTAAATGATCAAAGGACTTGGAAAGTAAATGCGTTGGTTCGACCTTAGAGTGTTCAAAGCCCTCTCTGTCAATTGGAGTTCTCATTGCCCTCGTCTATGGGGAAGAGGTTAAGGATGAGTTTGTTTGACGAGTTCCAATGGCGCGGGATGATCTTTCAGACCACCCCGGAATTAGAAAGCGTACTCCAGAGAGAGAAGGTAACGGCGTACATTGGCTTTGATCCTTCTGCAATTAGTCTGCATGTCGGTTCTCTCCTGCCGATACTGGCCTTGGCGCGTTTGCAGAAATATGGGCACACGCCTATCGCCATCGTGGGCGGCGGGACTGGCTTGATCGGGGACCCAAGCGGCAAGACAGATGAACGACCATTGCTGGCCTTGGAAGAGGTTGAGAAAAACCTGCAGGGTATCAGGGAGCAGTTGAACCGGTTCCTTGATTTTAACGGTAAGAACTCAGCTTTGGTCGTCAATAATGCGGAGTGGTTGACAACGCTTAACTTTACCGATTTTCTGCGCGATGTGGGCAAGTTTTTCTCGGTCAACAGCATGATCTCCAAAGAGTCGGTTAAGCGCCGCTTACAACACCAGGAGGGTATTACATTCACGGAATTCAGTTATATGCTGTTGCAAGCTTATGATTTTCTGACGCTTTATGATCGTCATAACTGCATTCTTCAAATGGGGGGCAGCGACCAGTGGGGAAACATCGTAGCGGGGATTGATCTGATTCGTCGGACGCGGGGCGGTAAGGCGTATGGATTAGTGCTGCCCCTTGTGATCAGCACTTCAGGCACTAAGTTCGGGAAGACTGAGGCCGGGACCGTCTGGTTAGATCCCAATCGGACTTCTCCCTATCACTTTTATCAATTCTGGTTGAACACTGACGACTGCGATGTAATCACGTATTTGAAGTACTTCACTTGGCTGCCCGAAAATGGGATCGCAGAATTGGAAAGGGCGCTTACGAAGGCACCTGAAAAACGGGAAGCCCAAAGGGCGTTGGCTGAGGAAGTCACGCGCATGACACACGGTTCCTCGGCCCTGCAGCGCGCCGAGCACATCTCTCAACTGTTTTTCAGTGAAGAGGTAGGGCGCCTCTCTGCAGAAGAAGTTCTCGAAGTAGTTGGTGATGCCCCGTCAAGTGAAATTAGAGCTTCACAACTAACCAGCGACGGTATGGAATTGGCGGAGCTTCTGCATAATGTTGGTTTGGCAACGTCCAAGAGCGACGCCCGACGCTCAATGAAAGGCGGGGGTATCTACCTCAAGAACATGCGAATAACCGACATCTCTTATAGGGTTACTTTAGCTGACAGTATCGAAAAGAAGCTCTTTCTCCTGCGAAAGGGCAAAAAGCAGCATCACGTTGTGCGCGTTCTAAATGGCTAAGAGGAATCCCGGCTTGCTCTCGGCTTGACACGTGGGGCGGTGTTTTATATATTGGCGGAAAATCTTCAAAAATGGAAGGGAATAATGGGTGTTAACAAAGCAATTCTAATTGGAAACTTGGGCAGAGACCCGGATTTGCAGTACACTCCGAGTGGCACGGCCGTCGCCAAATTCACACTGGCCACCAACGAGCAGTGGACAGGTCAGGACGGCCAGAAGAATGAGAGAACCACCTGGCACAATATCGTGGCGTGGGGAAAGCAGGCGGAAGTTATCAAGGAATACCTGAGCAAAGGCAGACAGGTATACATTGAAGGTCGTATCGACAACAGGAGCTACGACGACAAAGAGGGCAATAAGCGGTATATTTCGGAGGTAATTGTCCGGAACTTCCAATTCCTCGGTTCCCGTGATGATGTTGCTGCTACTGCTCCAGCGCCTACGCCGGAAGCTTCCCTGGAGGCACCGTCTGCGTCTCCAGAAGCGGCCAGCAGCGACGATGACGACCTGCCCTTCTGACGAAGAAGAGCACATCAAGATATAGGAGTTGGGCAGGTCTCCCTGAGACCTGCCCTATGGGGCTTCCCAGACACTTGCCAATTCTGTGATCGGTGTATGTCCACATGTGCTCATTCTTCGAGTATTGGGGCAGATGTGGACATCTGCCGCACACATAAGTCTGAGATCCCACCTGCCCCCGAAGGGGGTGCTGGTGACGATGACGACCTCCCCTTCTGATCAATAAGAGCACACCAAAGTTGCACAGCCCCGTAAGCGGTTGCCTGCGGGGTTCTTATGTCTGTTCATTCTTGATGCTCACCAGGTAGAACATTGTACTAAGTTTTCGTTTCTCCTATGCCGACCGTGTAGATACAGGTTATATCCTTTATGGGGCGAAGTACTACTCGATAGGGTGAGTGCTGAGAGAGAGAACGCCATGAGTGTCACAGCCAACGATTCTCACGACAACTCGCATCAAAACAAGTCCCGATTTAATAGCACGATCACTCTGATGGCTATTTCGGCGGTGATTTTGTCGGCGTCAGTAATCATCTATTTCAACAGCGCTCTGTTTACTGAACGCCTCAGCTGTGTTTACAACTCCCTTGAGCTGGCTGCGATGACTTTGGTGCCTTATATGATTTCGGCGGCAGTTGCAGCTATTACCGCCATTGGGATTCTCGCGATGGTACCCATGAGGCGCATCTTTGAACCCGCTTTGGAGATCAAAATGCGCCTGCACAAGTTGGCCTGTGGAGATCTCACCTCGAGAGTCCCGATCAAACGAAAGAATAATCAGCTTATGGAGGTAGTCAGTGAACTCAACGACACTATCGGTGCCCTGGGGCACCAGATAGCCGAGTGGAAACTTATGAATCGAAAGCAGTGGGATATTCTCCAGCGTGCCCGCCAGGCAGCTGCCAGAAATGATTGTAAAAACGTCAAACGATATGTTGAGCAGATGGAAGACAACTGGCGGGAAATTGCTAAAATTGAAGAAACACTTGTTACCTGACTACTCCGATAGTTTTTGCTCAATCTTCTTTACTCTTTTAAAAAGATCGGGAAGTCTCGTTAGAGCGGCATCAATTCGCTTGGTTACCATGATGTCTCT
>CAZYRH010000009.1:1885-22650 GCA_964650395.1 uncultured Ignavibacteriales bacterium | reverse complement strand
GATCGGGAAGTCTCGTTAGAGCGGCATCAATTCGCTTGGTTACCATGATGTCTCTCGCGGGGGAGCCGAAAACAGTCTTACCGGCCGGGACAGACTTGGCTACGCCTGACTGTGCCCCAACTTGCGCCCCATCGCCGATTTCCAAATGCCCGACGATTCCCACCTGCCCCGCCAGTACAACCCCGTCACCGATCTTGGTGGAGCCGGATATCCCTACTTGCGATACAATAATGCAGTTGCGGCCTATTTCAACGTTGTGGGCAATTTGAACAAGGTTATCGATTTTCGTCCCGCGCCCGATGCGAGTCGGCCCCAAGGCTCCACGGTCTACAGAAGTGTTGGAACCGATCTCCACCTCATCTTCGATCTCAACCCAGCCGATCTGCTTGATTTTCTTAAGGCCGCCTTCCGATTGGGCAAAGCCGAACCCGTCCGAGCCAATCACGGTTGAAGAATGGATGATCACGTTACCGGCGATCTTACAGTTGTCCATGATCCTGACGCCGGGATAGATCAAACAGTTTTCGCCGATAGAGACGTTGCGACCGATAAAGACGGATGACACCAGTTGAGTCCCCTTGCCGATTGATGCGCCGCTGCAGATATGACAGAGCGGGCCGATGGCGGCGGAGGGAGCTATTGTGGCACTTTCTTCAATCACTGCGTTAGGGTCCACACCTGGGGTTAGAAGAGGAGTCTCTGGGTAAAGTAGATCAACTACCTGGGCGAAAGCAAGGTAAGGGTTCGGATGGCGTATCACTGGAATGTGGGAGCATTCCGTATCAGGACTGAGCACAACGGCGGCTGCTTGAGTCGTCGGCAGGTATTTCAGATACCGTTTGTTGGCGATGAAACTGATCTCCCCTTTGTCGGCCGTCTGGATCGCAGCGGCACCGGTGATTTCGGTATCGGCGTTTCCTTCAACCGTACCGCCAACAGCGTCGGCAATTTCCCGCAGGGTCAAAGGCACCTTATTCTTCTATCTCTTCAAGCTGCTTTAGCACCTTGTCGGTGACGTCGTAGCTATCTTTGATGTAGCCAAGTCCTTGGAGAGTAAAGATGACATCATAGTTTTCTTCGACCGCTATTGCTTCTATCGCTTTATGGACATTCTCCAGCAGCGGTTGCACCAACTGGCCGTATTTCGTTTCGGCGGTGCCTCCCGGACCGAACACCTTACTCGTGTAAGCATCGAGGGCATCTCGTTTCGCACTGATGGTTGCCTCGCGCTCCTTCTTTTTTTCCTCCGAAAGAATCAGCTTCTGCTTATCATATTCGTCCTGCAGTTCCTGAAGCTCTTGTTGCTTGCCGGTAGCTTCATCGTCCCAGGCCTTCTTTTCTACGTCCCATTGTTCTTGAGCCTTCTGCCAGGCCGGGTACTCTTGAAAGATCCTTTCATCTTTCACAAATCCGATCTTCAGTCCTTGGGCACCGACGCTTTCTGAAAAGAAGGGCAACAGCATAGAGCCGAGCGCTACCATCAACAACCATTTCTTGACTTTTTGCATAAGTATCTCCTGTTACAATTGTTATCTGAAAGTCGTACCGACTTGGAAGTGAGGTTTCCAGGAACGCTTCTGACCTCGTATTTTATCCAGGGGATAGCCGAAATCAAAGCCGAGTGTCCCTATTCCGGGGACAATGATTCTGAAACCGAACCCTACTCCTTTATATAAGCCGGTTATTGGTTTAATATCTTTTTTGTGGAGCCAGGAATTCCCAGCATCGAAAAAAAGTAAACCGTATATCTGCTGCCGGGCGATCGGGAACTGAAGCTCTATATTTGTCACCAACATGTATTTGCCTCGCACGCGGGTTGTGAAACTGGCAAAAGTGGTATCGTCGGGCGGATCAATGCCAACTACAGCACTGGAATCCAGATAGTAAAACGACGTGTCCTGAGTGACCGTTGAATCCGGTGTCAAAGAGCCGTCATCATAGCCCCGGATGATTCCGTCGTATGTGGTTCCCCCCGGTGTGAAACGGTCGGTGACAAGTATCCGCTCGTCACCGTCAGAAGAAGTGACCACGCCGTATTCAACCTTGGCGGCTAAAGCTACCTTCCAGACGATTTGTATAAACTTGGCCAGTGACAGGGAGTGCTTTCGGTATTTCCAATACCCACCCAGCGGGCCACCGGTGTTTTCAAACGTGTAGGAAAGAAACGAACCGGAAGTGGCAAACTCAGGGAGGTTTCTTGAATCTCTGATGATAGTCAGTGACAGCCGCGATGCCGTGAGCCACTCTTCCCCGTATTGCAAGATGGAGCCGGGATATGGTCCGTAGATTTTCTGGTTGAGCAGTTTGTCCTGACTTGGTGTCCCGCCGTTTCGATCGTACCAGTATGAAGATTTGAAGGAATTGCTGTGAGCAAAGGCAGAGTTGAAATCGAAAAACCTGTTTCTCTCCAATTGATAGGAAGCGAAGATTCGAAAGTAATCGTCAGGCCAGCGGAGTTTTGTACGGCCTACCTGTATAGAACCGCCGGAGCGGCCTTCAGTATAGTCATCAAACCAGCGCCGATTCATCGAGAAGGCGTTGACGCCCACTAAGGTAGGGCGCCCGGCCAGCCAGGGCTCAGTGAATGAAACTGAAAGAGAGTTCCGTCGGCTACCGAAATCTACATTGAATGTCAGATTCTGCCCGTTGCCACGGAAATTTGGGATAGCCATCCCCAGGGTTCCGACCAGTTTGTCTTGACTGTTGTATCCCGCTCCGGCCGAGACCTGGCCGGTTTGTTTTTCCTCTACTTCGAACTCAAGGTCAATATCGCCATTGGGTAAGTCTATTGGCATCGGTTCAACTTTATTGAAGTAATTCAGCGCCATTACGTCTCTGATCGAACGAATCAATAAAGCTCGATGAAAAACCTGCCCCGGCAAAATAGAGATTTCCCGGCGGACTACTTTCTCCTTGGTTTTATGATTTCCGACGATCTTTACCAGATTGACATGAGATAGCAGGCCTTCCGTTATATCATAATTCACATCGATAATCGAGTCTGCCCTGGTGGTTCGTTCGTCCCCAATGCACACGTGCAGATGGCCAATCTCTGAGTAGGCTGAATACAGTTCTACCAACGATTCATCGTACTTTTCCTCGTCAAAGACGTCACCTTCTTCAAACTTCAGCATATTTTCAAGAACCGCTGTCGGCAAATCCTTGTTGGATTTGAATTGAGCTTTCCCGAAATAATACTTAGGACCTTCATAAACTTTGAGGAAAATGGTCATCCTGTTACGTGTGGTATCAATACTCGTCGAATCTGATATTAGATAGGCGTCGATAAACCCTCGATGGTGATATTCGTCAATAATTTTGTCCAGATCCTCATCGTATTTGTCCTGGGCAAAATTGGAGCTTTTCAGAAACCCTCTTTTACGATTACGCATTTTCTTGACGAGGTCTTGGGCCTTAACTCGTTTGTTCCCCGTTAAAACCACCTTCTGAACTTTCACCTTCGATTTTTCGGCAATCTTGTATTTGAGAATTGATTCTGTGGAATCGGTATTATAGTCGAAAGTGGGGGTAATCTCAGTTTGAAAGTACCCCTTTTCGGTGTACATGTTATAAATTTCGTTCTTTTTTTGCTGGACTAAGTAGGGGGAGATGTAGCCGCCGATGCCGAGCCCAAGTTTCTCCTTGAGCTGTTTGGTCTTGATTTTCTTGTTGCCGCTAAATTGCAGGCCGCTCAGTTTGGGCAGTTCTTTTACGACGATGTAGACCTTAAGCCCGCCCGTGACATCTTCAGCTTCAATTGTGACGTCAGAAAAGATTCCCAAGCCGTACAGCGTGGATATGGTCTGGGCAACTGCTGTGGGAGTCAATGGATCACCGGGATCTATGGAAGAGGCGCCCAGGATCAGGGACTTGCTGGCGACACGGTTGCCTTCGACTTCAACCTCAACAACCCGGTACCCTTCCTCCGCCGCTACCCATCCAGCAGCGCCCTGAAGGACAAACATAAGAAAAAGAGCTATCCATGCTCGCTGCTTATGCATGGCGTTCAAGTATAGCTAATCGCTTGGAACGACAATCTTGTTGATTTTGATTTCACTATATTGCTGGCGGTGTCCTTGTGTGCGGTGGTACTTGGTCCGCCGCTTGTACTTATGAATCAGCTCCTTGTCGGAACGACCGTTCTCCAGCACTTCCGCTTCAATCTTTGCGTTCTCAACAAAGGGCGTGCCTATCATAGCTCGGTCATCGTCCCTTAACAAAAGGACATCTTGAATGTCGATTTTGCTACCTTTGTCGGCATGTTGAAAGGGGACTTTCAGGACAGCTCCTTCCTCAACGGTATACTGGAGACCGGAAAGTTGGAATACAGCGTACATCGACATCCTCCAAAAAGTAGAATTTGTTAACCAGCCTTAAATTAAGCTCACATAGTATAACATTTACCCCTCAAGTCAAGGCAATTTTCCTTACTTGAACAGAATGCATGGTTCATTCTGCCAACCATTAAACTGCAGCCGGGGAAGTTGGTTCCCCCGTCAATAGAGAATGAAATCCATACTTCGTTAAGCAGTCGCTGTCCTGATTCTCTGAGTTAACGCTGCGTTCCTTTTAGCGGTCTTTCGTCCAAAAATCGTTGCAGTATTATAACCGCTGCCACTCGGTCAAGGATTCGCTTTTCGGTTCCCACTTTTTTCCCGTGGGCATGGATTACACGAGCAGCTTCCACCGACGACAAACGCTCATCCACCTTATGTATGGGGCCTGGATAGACTTTTCCAAGCTGTTCGATGAAGCGGTCCACCTCACGGCACTTCGGACCCCTATCTCCAGAGAGCGAAAGGGGGTAACCGATCACCAGTCCTGCGGGTTGATACTGGTGGATGATATTGGCAAGCTTTTCCACAGCCTCGCGGTCGGAGGTGATTTCTATCGTTGTCAAGGGGGAAGCGATTAGCCCGGTTGGGTCACTTTTGGCCAGTCCGATCCGTCTGGTTCCATAGTCAATACCAACGAAGGTCTTGTCACGAGCCTCAACCACGGGAGCAGGGTAGTGATTTCCACATGACGTGTCAATCAGAAACGAGAAAAGAACCTATAATTCGGTTCTGCAAGTTGAGCTCCAAGTCCGCCTTAGGCGGGTCAAAAACCCGATATTTATTCTTTCAATGCAACTCAGTATTAAAGCGGAACGTGGTCTATTGCTTGATTACTTCCTTCCGGCCGGTTTGTTTGCCATTGAAAGTAAAGGTCAGTTTGTCGTTGCCGACGCCGATTACTAGATCACAATCGCCTGCGTACTGGCCGCGAAGGATCTCCTCAGAAAGCGGATCCTCAAGGTACTTCCGCAAGGCCCTTTTGAGAGGTCGGGCGCCATACTCCGGTTCATAACCCTTATTGGCAAGAAACTCCTTAGCGTCCTCCGTCAGGTTAAAGCTGATCCCCTTTTCAGCGAGCTGCTTGGCCGTATCGTCTATGAGGATCTCTATGATTTGCTTGATGTGGTCTTTGTCCAAAGGATGGAAGATAATCGTTTCGTCAATGCGGTTGAGCAGTTCCGGGTTGAACGTTTTGCGCAGTTCATCGAGAATCTTCTTTCTCATACCCTCGTATGAAGTGTCCACTTGATCGGCGTCGAAACCGACCGTTTTGCCGTCACGAATCTGCCGTGTGCCAAGGTTTGAGGTCATGATAATGATGGTGTTTTTGAAATCTACCTTGCGTCCGAACGAATCAGTCAAGGCACCATCGTCCATTAACTGCAGCAGGATGTTGAATACATCCGGATGGGCTTTTTCAATCTCGTCCAGAAGGACAACTGAATAGGGTTTGCGGCGCACCTTTTCCGTGAGTTGGCCGCCCTCTTCATAGCCGACGTATCCTGGCGGGGCGCCAATCAAACGCGACACCGCAAACTTTTCCATATACTCTGACATGTCAATCCGAATCAACGACTCCGGATCTTCAAACAGGAAATTCGCCAGCGTCCGGGCCAGTTCGGTCTTACCCACCCCGGTGGGACCAAGGAACGTGAAGACGCCGATCGGGCGACGAGGATCGCCCAGGCCAGCTCGCGCCCGGCGAATCGCCCTGGCGATGGTCGAAATCGCTTCATACTGCCCAACGATGGTCTTTTTGAGTTCATCCTCCATTCTCAGAAGTCGCTTGGACTCACTCTCCTCCAGGCGGAACAAGGGGATGCCGGTCATTTTGGCCAGCACCGTGGAGACCTCCTCTGCAGTGAGAGTGACTTTTTCCTTCTCGCGCGAATCTTCCCAATTCTGCTGCAATTGTGTAAGCTGGTCCCTCTTAGCCTTGATCTCGTCACGAAGCTGGGCGGCCGTCTCGAACGCCTGGTTTTTAACCGCCTGCTCTTTTTTTTGTTGAAGTTCGGTGAGCTCTTTTTCTATTTGGCTGAACTCTTCCGGGCGGGTGTAGGTAGACAGGTGGGCCCGCGAGCCAGCTTCATCAATAAGATCGATGGCCTTGTCCGGTTGGAACTTGCCGGAGATGTATCGGTTGGACAACTTCACGGCGGCCTCAATCGCCTCGTCAGATATTATCAACTTGTGATGTTCTTCGTACTTAGGGCGAAGCCCCTTGAGGATATTGATCGTATCCTGCTCACTTGGCGGGTCAACTATCACAGTCTGGAAGCGTCTATCCAGAGCACCGTCTTTCTCAATGTATTTTCGATATTCGTTCATCGTGGTGGCCCCGATACACCGCAGTTCGCCCCGGGACAGGGAGGGCTTGAAGATGTTTGAGGCGTCAAGTGAGCCCTCGGCGCCACCGGCGCCTACAATCGTGTGAATTTCGTCAATGAAGATGATAATGTCATTAGAGCTAATAATCTCGTTGAGAACAGCTTTCAGTCGCTCCTCGAATTGCCCTCGATACTTGGTACCAGCCACCAGCGAGGCCATGTCAAGTGTGACGACACGTTTGTTTTCCAGCGTCTGAGGAACCCTATTTTCAACGATTCGCTGAGCCAGGCCTTCGGCAATTGCAGTCTTCCCAACCCCGGGCTCACCGATAAGAACCGGGTTATTCTTTTTGCGGCGTGAAAGGACCTGGGAGACGCGTTCGATCTCGTTGTCCCGACCGATAATCGGATCAAGTTTTCCTCGCCGCGCCAGCTCAGTGAGGTCGCGACCAAAGTGGTCCAAGGCGGGAGTTTTGGATTTCTTGCGTTTCTTCTTGAATGACGAAGGCTTGCCGTGCTGGATGTTTTTGAGCTCTTCATAGGCTTCCTTGTAATCAATGTCATATGTCGATAGAACTTGAGCGGCGACGCCTTCCTCGTCTTTTAGCAAAGCCAAGAGAATATGCTCGGTATCTATATCTTTAGATTTTAGCGCGCGAGCTTCCTGGCCTGAAACCTCAAGCGTCTTTTTGGCACGAGCTGTCAGCGGAAGCTGTCCCATAGTCATAGTTCCGCCGGAGGGCTGCACCACTTCCTCAATGGAAGTTTTCAGGTCGTTTAATTCCAACCCCAGGTTGACAATGACTTCAACAGCCCGTCCTTCCCCAAGGCGGATAAGACCCAGCAAGAGATGCTCGGTTCCAATGTAATCGTGGCGCAAGCGAGACGCTTCATCGCGTGCGTATTCAATCGCTTTGCGGGCGCTCTCCGTAAACATCTCGTTCATGGCGAATCATCCCTTCTTATCTAAAATGCGTCTACGTTCCAATCTGTTACTGTTGCTCGTGGTTATGCTATCATTCACCTGTTAGAATTCCGGAGTTTTTCGCGGACCATTTGAGCGCGAACAAAATCCCGGCGATTAGGCTCCATAGCATGACCATAGTACTTCTGCAAATGGGCCGGCTGAGACAATAGGAGAATCTCGTTTACCAGGTCGATGTTGATGAAGTCGATTATCTTCATGGCGTGTCCCAACCGGATGGCGGACAAAAGGTTCATAACCTCGTCTGAGGTCAATACCCGAGCGTGCTTCAATATACCATACGCTCGCCAGATCTTATCCTCAATCATGTCGCCGGCCTCGTCTATCAGGCGCTGCCGGGCGGTAGCTTCCTTGTCGATTATTTCCCGCGTAATGCGAATAATTTGATTTAGAATCTCTTTCTCGGTAATGCCTAGTGTGTTCTGGTTTGATATCTGAAACAGATTACCGAGCACGTCGGAACCCTCTCCATAAAAGCCCCTTACCACAAGCCCGCTTCGCGTGATGTATGAAATCACTTTGTCGATTTCTTTTGTCAAGACTAAACCGGGCAAATGAATCAAGACTGATGCTCGCATGCCGGTGCCGGCATTGGTGGGACAAGCGGTCAAGTACCCAAAATCCGGGTCATACTCAAATTCAAGATAGCTGCTAATCTCAGCATCATACTTCAATGCCAGTTCGTATGCCCTCTTGGGATCGAGGCCGGGCCAAAGCGCCTGAATTCGAAGATGGTCCTCCTCGTTAATCATTATTGACAGGTGCTCCCCGCTCTCTATGAAAAGAGCCTTGGAATGATCGCTATCTAAAAAGGCAGGTGAAATCAAATGACGCTCGATGAGGAAATCCTTATCCAGTTCTGAAACGTCTGATGCTTTATAATACTGGCCACTCGACAGCAGCTTAGAACGAGCCAGGGCAGAATCGAAATAGCTCACGATCCTTTTTTTCGTATCACTGTCAGCTGAGGCTGGGAATTTGCATCCGGCCACGTTCCGCGCCAGACGCACTCGACTGGATAGGACAACCAGGACCTCTTCTCCTTTACCCGAGAGCCAAGCCGCTGGTGATTTGGCCATATCTTCAAACATTACGCTCAACTTTCACTCCTCGCTCTTATTTGTCAATAGATGAGCTGTCATGGATTATCTTGAGTTTGTCTCGAATCTCGGCTGCCCGCTCAAAATCTTCGGATTCGATGGCCTTTTTCAACTCTTGTTCAAGCCGTTCTTCTTCTTTAACCGGAATGGGAAGAGTTCCCTTCGAGTCGGTGACCTCAATTTGTGGGCTCCGACCTCGGTGCAACGACGCCCCGTGGATTTTCCTCATGATCGGTTCGAGGCGGTGCCGAAATGTCCGGTAACAATCACCACAGCCAAAGCGCCCTTGTCGAGTGAAAGATTCGAAAGACAAACCACATGTTGGGCAGGTAATAGTGTCCTGAGTTTGGTCTTTGCCGGCACTAAAGGCATTGGCTGCGAGACTCGAGAGGATCTCAGCCAGTGGAAAAGGGATATTGTCCAGCGGCGAATGGAATCCTCTCGCTGCTGCGCACTGCTTGCACAAGTGTAGCGACTTTTTTTCGTTATTCACTATTTGGTGGATATTAACCTGGGCTTCCCGCTTATGGCAATCTTCACACAGCATAACATCATCACCTGCTTTCTAATTCCGTTCGTGTACTTTGCCGTCAACTATCTCGAGTTGACGATGGCATTGTGCCGCCAGTTCCCGGTTGTGAGTCGCAATCAAGAATGTAGTCGCATTGTCGGAATTGAGGCGGAAAAGCAATTCGTGAAGTCTGCGACCGGTTGCCGTATCCAGGTTACCCGATGGTTCATCAGCCAATACAATATCCGGGTTATTGGCTAAAGCACGCGCCACAGCCACGCGCTGTTGTTCCCCACCCGATAACTGCCTCGGGCGGTGACCCTTTCTACTTGTTAAACCAACCTGTTCCAAAAGGAGTTCCCCTTTTTGGCAGGCTTCATTGTAGGGCTTGTGGGCAACGAACATTGGCATCATAACATTCTCAAGGGCTGTAAAATCGTCCAGGAGAAAGTGAAACTGAAACACAAAGCCAATGCGCTCATTTCGAAACCTGGCCAGCCACTGTTCCGACTTTCCGCTTTGGGATTCCCCGGCGACCTCTACTTCTCCGCGCGTCGGTCGGTCTAATCCCCCCAGTACATGAAAAAGAGTCGATTTGCCTACCCCGGAGGCTCCCGTCACCGCCACCATTTCTTTTCTTTTTACATCGAACGTTACCCCCTTCAGAACATGGAGTTCTGCGTCGGCAGCATGAAAATCACGATGTATGTCTATGGCTGACAAAATGTTATCTCTACCCTCCATTTCTTGATGCCCACCACAGTATCAATCCCGATGGGGATATACTATTATTTTCGCCAGTTTTACTCAAACTTTTAGTAAAAGGCGCAATTTCGTGCCTTTATTGCCTTAATACATCAATCACCGACAGCCGAGCCGCTTGATGAGCAGGATACAAAGCTGCCAGAAAGCAGACTACAAACGTTACGACTCCAGCTAGTACAAAATCTAATACATGAGTTTCAATAGGTAAATAGCTAATGAAATATATGTCAGACGGGAGAGAAATGATTTCATACCGGTTCTGAACGTAGGCAAAAACCAGTGCAATGGTCCATCCCAACAAGACACCCAGGACAGCGATAGTCAATCCCTTGAATAAAAATATCTTGCGAATTGATCCCGGTGTCGATCCAATTGTTTTCAGAATTCCAATCTCAGAGCGCTTTTCCATTGTCAACATGACCAGCGTAGAAATGATAGAAAAGGCGGCAACAATGACAATTAGAATAAATCCTAAAAAGAGGATTTTTTTTTCGATTGAAATCCAGGAAAAGAGATTCTTGTGCAGAATATTCCAGGGGACGACATCATATCGATAGCTTAAAATCGAATCAATCAGCGTCGTCATTTCACCGGCCTTATAAACGTCATCCAATTTAAGATGTACCGTCGTAACGGCGTCGCCGGTTTTGAACAGTTTCTGAGCCGAGGCCAGCGAGATATAAACAAGCGCGCCATCAAACTCATACATTCCAGTCTCGAACAAGCCGGAGATATAGAATTTAGCCACTCGGGGGCGGCTCCATTTGTGCAAGTCCTCTCCCCGCAGCGTGTACAACACGACCGACTGACCCAGAAAGACTCCCAGCCGTTCAGCCAGGTCGCTTCCCATGAGCATGCCGGGGATAGTGTCATCTTCGACAACGATCGGCTCAAAAGAGTAGTCGCCAACCTTCACATCTGTGGCGATGTTACACGTATTCTTCTCCCGTTCCAGATCGATCCCTCGCACGATAATCCCGTCACCAGCGGAAGCTGAGGAGATGGCTGCTTTGTAGTAGATGAACGGTGAGGCGGCTGCCACTCCCTTGATTTTTTCAAGTCTGTCCACCAGCTCGGTGTAGTTTTCAATAACCGAACCGTGAAGGGGGAAGATTGTGATATGCGAGGTCGTGCCCAGCAATCGAGATCGTATCTCCGATTCAAAGCCGTTATGCATCGACATGACAAAACAGACCACCGCCACTCCGAGAGTGACACCGAGAACGGTAATCCAGGTCGAGACTGAGGTGAAGAACTGTCCCGACCGCAGATAACGTTTAGCTATAAAACTTTCGTAACCCATATCGGCCAATCTACTTAGCACTCTAACGATAGTCCAACCAATTACGTCAGGCAATTCATTATATCATAGTATTTGCTTAGGGCAACGTTTTTCGGCAAATAATACAGCTCTGGAGTTGTTCTGTGCCAAGGCAGGAGTATTCAGACAAGACGGTTTGCCGACCGGTTGCGCATTGGGCAAATCACACCGATATTATAATAATTAGGGTCGTCTGACCATAAAATGCGACAGAGAGAAAAGAAAGGAGTATCATAAAGAATGGCCATACACCGTAGAATCCTTCAGTGTACACTTGGCATCTTCACTATTATGCTTTGGGTGGTAATACCTCAGATCGCTTTGGCGGCGCCTGACCTCATTTCCTATCAAGGCCGGCTCACTGACACTGCCGACGTCAGCGTGACCGATTCAACATACGCGGTTATTTTTGCGGTCTATGCTGACTCGGTTGGAGGTACCCCTCTGTGGGCAGAGAACGACAGCGTATCAACCCACGATGGCTTTTTTACGCATATGCTCGGTTCGGTAACTTCTCTGCCCCAATCAATCTTTCAGGATAATGACAGGCTCTATCTCGAAGTCGATGTTGAAGGAGAAACAGTCCTTCCGAGAACCAGGCTCGCCAGCGTTCCGTATGCCCAGAGAGCCGGCAACCTTAATGTAAGAGACACAAATGACTCGGTAGTTATAAAAACTTTCCCCGACAGTCATCAGCTTTCAATCTTCGGGTATGGGGGAGAGGCGGCGTTTATTCTGCGAGGTGGAGTTATCGGTGATGAAGCCGCCGTTCTGCCTGATTCGTCCGTCAACTCCATAGAGATGCTCGATGAACCGGGAATAGCCGTGAACACGAGTGCGTCATTGATTTCCCTGGCCACTGGAGTTATGACTGACCTCGTAACCGTTGATATTACAACTCCTTCTGACGGCTACATTGTTCTCCATGGCAAATGCTACATTCTCCTCAGTGGAACCACTGGCCCGAACACGGCCCTTGTGCAAGTCGATGAAAACGAAGGTGGCAGCCCCCGATTTCCATATTACACTGAAGCCGGTTTGGGCGGGTATGTCAACACCTCGGATAACTACTTCCCCGTCTACGTCACGCGGACCTACTATAAGCCGGCTGGCACGTACATGTTCAGAATGGAGGGGCAGGCGTCTTACCCTCTTCCTGCAGAGGCGAAAACCTGGGACCATATTCTCACTGCCGTCTATTACCCAACCAGTTACGAGGCAGTCAAACAAATCTCTTCAGAACCGGGTGATTACCCCCAGGCTGTGCCTATAACCTTTAACAAATCTCATGATACCAGCCACACGGGAACCTACTATGAGGTGGACTTACGCTACTACGAACAGAAAGCTAAAACCGCTCGAAAGGCCTTAAGGGAAGCGGAAGCTGAGTTGGAAAAGGCCAAGCAAGACACGTCCCGATAAATCGGGAGCTTGTAGTACGGAATGCCAAGAGTTAATGGCCGGATAACCCGAAACACGGAAACTCAACAGCCTACTTGAGTAAGACCATCTTCTTGGTAGCGACATAATTGCCGGCTGTAAGTCTGTAAAAGTAAACACCGCTGGCGGCATAGCTACCGGCATAATCCTTTCCATTCCAGAGGGCTGTAAATTGTCCGGATGGCTTCTCTTTATCGATCAGAGTCTGTACCTGCTGACCAAGAAGATTGTACACGATGATCTTAACCCGTGATGGAGCAGACAAGCTGTAAGCTATGGTCGTCGCTGCATTGAAAGGATTGGGATAATTTTGGTCAAGGGCATAACTGGCTGGTGGTGTTTCGGGATTGGGAGGTGGCGGTTCATCGTCAAACGGCAGGCGATAAATATCTATTGCTCCACCGTCCGACGTGGCTAAAATGTGTTCTTCAACATCTAAGAAAGAACCTCCCCGACCTCCATACTCGATAAGGTCAGGCATGACGCCGTCGAGATTATAAATAGCTGCGCCGAGCGGACCGACCGTGTACAGTTTATCCCCTCGCTTGACCGCATCCATGACCGGGAGAGCCATTGGGATATCCCTCACAAGTTCAGGGAAATTAGGATCAGAATAGTCATATATTATCATTTCATTTCTTACAAAAGCGACCAGGCGTCCCGCGATGGCCATAATCTTGGCTGGTGTGCCCTCGAAGTCAATAGCCGAGAGGGGTTCGATGTCGAGTGAGTCAGTAATCCTGTGAATCCAGAGCTGATTTTTATTGGTGGAAACAAACAAAAGCGAGTCCTGCGCAAAGACGGCTGCGATGCGTCCCACGAATTGCCAGGTTTTAGCGTAATACACCCCGGACGAATCGGTTATTGCATAGACGTCTATGGTTGTTCCTCCAATAGCCAGCAAGGGGCGAACCGTGTCGACCTTTTGAGATAGGATTTGAATATCTTCAGTGGCCGTGTCGTTGAGGAAAAAGGAGCCTTCTATAACAAGTGAGTCGGGATCCGAACTATTGGCAATAAAGACTACCTTGTTCAACTTTTTATACAAGACAATCAGGGAATCGCCGTTGTGTTCGATAGCTCTCACATCTCTCAGATCATCAAAAATTGTGTACTCAAATTCTGGGGCCAAAGGAGCTTCGAACGAGTAAACGTCAATCGGGTTGTCGCCTCCGCCGGTGAAGAGCTTGCCGTTGTGCAGTAAAAGATCGTTTATTGGCCCCGGTCGATATGACGCCAGCCTCGTTTGATCGAGGTCGTCAAGGTTGTACAGAGTCAACCCCCCCTCGATGTGAGGAAGCAGCAAGTGATACTGATTGTCTAAAACAAGAACATCGCCATCAATGAGTTCTTCAGATATGGGAGCAGTAGAGCGCTGATTGGGATCATTGCGATCCACTACATCTATAGAGCGGTTATTCAGAAAAACAAAGAGGGTGTCCGCTATGAACATCTTTAGGGGATTGGAGATGCCAACGATGGAATCAATAATTCCCGACCCGGGGTGACCGAATTCCCCGAAAAGCACATCGTCAGTTTTTGTCAAAATAATTAACAACGAATCGGTTTTCAGAAAGGAAGCGGCTCGGAGAGGTATGTACAGGTAATCAATGAATTCTCCAAACCCCGATCCCAGCAGGTCAAAGCGCAGGATTCCGTTATACTCGTCGAGGGCATATAAAGTATCGCCGGAAATCTCCAATTGGGTCATGAGGATTCCTGTCATGCTCGAATCCGAAAACTGTGCCGATCCGTAATCGTTCAGCGAAAAACGCCAGATGCCATCAAAGAAGGTGGATACGTACAAATCCCGTCCATAGAGAACAAAGTCCGCAAAAGTATCATTCGGATCGGCAAAAGCAGCCCACAGGTCAATCGTGCCCAAGTAGGTCAAATCCGGCAAACCGCTCAGGTCGTAAAAGACAAGCCTATCATCTGAAGTTCTGACTATCAGAAGCGTGTCTTGCCGCTTGAAAGAAACCGGTTCATAGTCAACGGAGACAAGATTTGTCAACACGAACAATGAAAGGGTATCATCATAATGGCTAACAACGATCGCCTTAGGAGCAATTCCAATGACAAAGCTGTCTATCACGGATATTGCTGAGAACCTATTCCACAATATCGTATAATCCGGACCATCGGCAACGCTGGCGCTGGCCGGAATGGCTATGCCAAGCAACAACAATAGCAATATGAACGAGGCGCGCTTCATTTTATCAGCAGCATCTTTTTGGTTAAAACCGACTCACCAACCTTGAGGCGATAGAAATACACTCCAGAGGCACAAGGTACACCGTTGAAATCAACTTCATGTCGACCGGCTGCTAGTTCCCGATCAATGACAGTTGTTACTCTCTGGCCCAGAATATTGTAGATGTCGAGCGTAACTTTACATCGGGAAGGAAGATCGAAACGGATCGTTGTCGCCGGGTTGAACGGATTGGGATAATTCTGGTACAGTGTCATGGCAACCGGCAGAAGGGGTTCATTATCGTCCACGTCAGTAGGGATTTGCAGGGGTGGGAGGATACCGCTGTTCAAATTGTCGACCAGGAAGCGAGCGGTATTATCGCCGTTGTCGTACGAAGCGTCAAAATTCCACACCAACAGTTCATCACCGTCGCTGATTAACACCAACTCCACCAGCCCATCTCCGTCAACATCATCAACCAGCGGCGCATACCGCGACGAATAGACCCGATTCGGTCGGGTCGGGGTCGTGATCGGCCAGCCCGGCACAGGTTGTGCCGTGTGGTCGAGAAGGTACACTCTCTCCGGACCGGTACCGGGAATGATGTATCCGGATCGCAGAATAATCTCAGGATATTCATCACCGATGAGATTAGCCGCCATCGGGGTGCTGAAAGCTACCGGTCGCAGGAAAGCTTCTCCTGCCGGTCTGCCCTCGCGTTGCACATAGGGAGTGCCGTCAGCTTTGAAGATGTAAAGGGCAGCAATATCATATTCAAAAAAGGTACACAGAATTTCCGGGATGCCGTCAAGGTCCAGATCAGCTGCGATCGGATATGATGCGATCCAGCCTGCAATGGCGGGAAGGTCAACCGGCCAACCGGGAAAATCGTCGACTCCGTTCGTTTTTACCCAGATTTGTGGCGTGCCGGTGGTGTCGTAGCCGCTGATGATAATCTCGGGTGAATAGTCGTCGTTGAGATTAGCCAGGACAGTTCCATTGACATACTGGATGTTGAGAGCTATAGGGCTTTCCATGCTGAAAGCTGGCTGACCGTTGGCGCCCTGGAAGATGCCCAAGCCGGTGTAGGGATGTGGGGATGTAAAAGAAGCAATGACCTCAAAGAGGCTGTCGCCATCCAGGTCACTGGCAGTAACAAAAGGTGAGCTGCCGCCTCCCACACCGTAGGCCTCGGATATCCTGGCATCCAGTGAGGCAAACAACCCTCCAAGCGAGTAAAAATAGGAGTCGCCGTTGAATCGATAGGCAAGGATTTCCCCTCTTTTGTTAATGATAAGAATGCCTGAATCCGGGGTAGCACCGGCTTCTGAGGACGAGCGGAGCTGCGTTACGACTGGATTAGGGTAGGCGTACTCATACGGAATCTGACCGGTGTAACACTCTTGGGGCCATCCGTTGGCATATGAGCCGTCATACTTAAAGATATGTATACCGTCTTTATTAGTACAGATGATTTCGTCCTGTCCATCTTGGTCAACATCATAGATTGCCGGCACACAGCGCACATCCTCCCCCGGAAGGACCGGGAACCCATCTACAATTGTCCCGCTGTCGGCTCTGAAAAGCGCAAGCCCGGAGCTGGTTGCTACCGCTATTTCCTTTATACCGTCATGGTTCATATCAGCACAGACCGCCGTCATGCCACCACGACCGCCGATTGGACGCGGCCAGCCGGTGGCAAAGGCGGATGTAACATGCACCGTCACCGAATCAAAGACTGCTTCTGTCGGATAGTACCCCAAAAGGTAGACAGTAAAATTGCCCGTATCAGTGCCTGATAGTGACCAGTTGTACAACAATGAATCAAAGAACTCTCCCGTAGATGAAAACAAATGCGTCAGCGAACTCCCTCCTTTGCTGTAAAAAACGGCCATAGAATCAAAATCAGGGCCGTAGACCGACCCTGAAATCGGTATGTTGTACTCAAGTTCCTCACCTGAGATGGGAGAAGTTATCTCGGTTCGATTTCGCCTTACATAGACGAGGTTAGTGACATGGCTCGATCCAAATGCGTCAATCACTCTCAAATTGATGTACCCTTCCACCGTTGTGTCGGAAAAGAGATATATGATCGAGTCTGCCGGAATGCTACTTCCTTCTGCCAGCAACTGCCAGTTTTCTGAACCCAGCCCCACCGAGTACTCCAGCCGCCAACTCCCGGTGTATCCAGCAATCGGGATTACCTTGATGGGGAAGTCGTCAGTATATCTACTTCGGCGGACCGGCTCAGTGATGAAAAGTCCGCCATGCTGCAGCAAGAAGAGGGAGGAATCGATGTTAAGGTAACCGTAGCCGGAGATAGTATCGGGTCCTATCAGTGTGTCGCCGTTATTGAGGGGGTCAATCAGATCAGTGGCGCCGTAAAGGAGAACCTCTTCCAGTTCGCTGAGTGACAGGTCGGGCCTGAACGACAAAAGCAAAGCCGCGGCTCCGGCTACAATGGGAGACGCCATTGAGGTGCCGTCGGACAGGTAGTAGAGTGAATCAATTATTCTTACCCCCGGCTCTAAAGCTGGGTATTCACCGTACATGTCAGTCCTGGCTGCTCTTAAAGAGAGGATATCCAATCCGGGCGCTACAATATCAATGTGGGCGCCGTAGGTGGAAAAATACGTTTCATAGCCGTCTGAGTTGCCGGCTGCCACTACAAACGTCGAGTCGAAAGCGGCGGGGTAGTAGCGCGTGTTATCTCCCGTGTTGCCGGGAGCAATACAGACAAAAACTCCGTTGTGGCGGGCAAAATCTATGGCATCTTTCAAAATACTCGACTCGAAGGGCGTGCCCCAACTGATATTAATAACCTGGGCGCCGGCGTTGACGGCGTACATTATACCGGCGGCACCGACAGCCGAAGTAGCGTTAGGGCGAATCTTGACCGGTATAATCTCAGCCCATGGCGCTATACCGACAATGCCATGCCCATCGGCATTGGCGGCCACTATGCCTGCGAGATGGGTGCCGTGGCCGTACTCATCAGTAGGATCATTGTCCCCGATGGGATTAAAAAAGTCTATTACATCACCGGAAACATCATACCCGAGGGTATCATCAATAAAACCATTATGATCATCATCGATACCATTGCCGGGGATTTCATCGGGATTTTTCCAGAATCTCCCCTGAAGCTCTGGATGAGTCGGGTCAACACCGGTGTCGACAATAGCCACCACCACTTTGGTCGTTTCAGATGGAGGATTATCATACTGGTGTACAAGTCGTACATCTTTGTCGGGTGTCCCGCTCTTGAGAACTAGGACATCGTTGTATTGTCCCGGCACCCGGTCGATTCCGAAATACTGCTGGCCGGTATTGTTGAGGTACCACTGGTGGGAGAAGAGGGAATCTGCCGGCCAATCGAAAAACTCCAGATAATAGTCCGGCTCCACATATTCCACGTTTTCCCAGCCCAGAGCTGCCACGACATCAGCTGTCGAAGCTGCTTTACTCGCACTGGAAAAGACATAAAACCGTTCCCAATTCTCGCTTCCCACCAGATCACTCTTAATTCTCAACCGAGAAACATTTTCCAGTCGATTCCCCAGGGCCAAAGCTTGTCCCAACCGTTTGGGGTCGGCCTTCCGGCTCACTTTAACGATGAATTTCCCTGGCACTGGGCCTGTATGCAGGTCAGAGCTATAGATTCCACCTGCTGCAAGAGACAGAACGACAACTACAAGAACGTGACACATAGACTTTTTTATGACTTCTGTCTGCATAATAGCACTTATGCCGTGAGGGAGCGGCTAGGGGAATCTCTCTTATCTAGACGCCCAAGTCGAGAGGGGCGTTTAATCCGTTTCCACTATTAAAGATAGCAAGATTTGACAAGTTGTCAAGGAGACAGATCCCGAGAATAGAGATTAAAGTTGAAATAACAAGGGACCTTCAGTGCTCGCGCCCAAAATAGTACATCCGTTGTGCTAAGAAACCGTCAGTCTCGATGGCTCATCAGGGAATTGTTTGTCTACTAAGGCTTGACATATTACATTTTGTTATCTACTATATCTCAAGAAGATAGACCAAGCATGTCAGCATTTCTGGATTTCAACCGACGTCAAACGGGAAGATTTCGTGAATGACCAGCAGCTTCTCTGAGAGCAGATTGTGGGTGGCTCAAGTTACTTGCGTCACAGGACGAGAATAATCAAGGAGATGAGCATAATGTACGTTAATCTGGTGAGTGATTTTCTCTTGTGTTCAGCGCAGGAATATCCGGACAAAACAGCTCTCTATTTTGGCAACTCCGCCTACACGTACCGCCAATTGTACCAGTACGCGAGCAATCTGGCGAGCTTCTTTGTGGAACATGGAATAAAAAGAGGTGATCGAGTCATAATCTACTTGGAGAACTCTCCTGAGACGGTCATTTCCATTTTCGGGGTCCTGCTGGCCGGAGGGGCTTTTTCCGTGGTGAATCAGACGATCAAGGCGGGAAAGTTCAAATATATCCTGCAAAACTGCTCGCCCGCTTTCATCGTAACTGATGACTCAAAAATTGACATGCTGGCTGAATTTCAACGAGAACTTAACCTTCCGCAGATTGTGACCGTTGACGGCCCTTCCCACCTGTCATCGGATTTCCAGAAAATAATTACACAAGACGGTCCGCCGCCTAACGTGCGCCTGGTTGATCTCGATCTGGCCGCAATTATTTATACATCCGGCTCCACCGGCGACCCCAAAGGGGTTACCCTGACCCACCGAAACATGGTCACTGCCGCCAAATCGATCACCGCTTATCTTGAGAACATTACCTCTGACATTGTCTTGTCAGTCCTGCCCCTTTCGTTTGACTATGGCCTTTATCAAGTTTTGATGACATTTCTATTCTCCGGCACTCTCGTTTTAGAAAGGAAATTCGGCTACCCGTACCAACTGGTGAAATTGATTCAAACGAAGAGTGTGACCGGCTTCCCGTGTGTCCCGACGATGATGGCCATTCTTCTACAAATGGAAAAACTCAGCGGTGAAGAGCTGGCAACCGTGCGCTACATTACCAACACTGGCGCCGCCCTGCCGCCGGCCTATATCCCGCGCCTTAAAAAGATTTTCCCCAATGCCAGAATCTACTCTATGTACGGCTTGACGGAGTGCAAACGGGTTTCTTATTTGCCGCCGGACTTGATTGACAAAAAACCGGAGTCGGTGGGTATTGCCATGCCCAATACGGAAGTCTACGTCGTTGACGATGAGGGAAATTACAAACAGCGAAATGGTATTGGTCAGCTTGTGGTCAGAGGCTCCAATGTCATGCAAGGATACTGGAACGACCCCGAGGCTACCGCTAAGGTTCTCAAACCAGGTAGGTTGCAGGAGGAAAAAGTGCTTTTCACGGGGGATTTGTTCCGGATCGACGAGGAAGGCTTTTTGTATTTTGTCGGGCGGATGGATGACATCATCAAAGTTCGAGGAGAGCGGGTTTCTCCCAAGGAGATTGAAAACGTTTTGTACCGACTTGAAGATGTGGTGGAGGCACGAGTCACTCCAGTTCCGGACGAGATCCTTGGCAACGCAATTAAAGCGGAAATCGTCCTGCGCAGAGGCTCGAGAATAACTGTTGACGATATCTTGCGTCACTGCCGAGAGAATCTCGAAGACTTGATGGTACCTAAGTACATTGAAGTAGTCGATAGTCTGCCGAAATCGGAGGCGGGGAAAATACTGAAAAGGTAGGCAAATGTTGGGTTTCTCGTCCGCCTTGGGCGAACTCAGAACCCGACCTTCGAGGCTTCACATTATGTGTGGAATAGCGGGATATTATCAA
>CAZYRH010000009.1:0-1785 GCA_964650395.1 uncultured Ignavibacteriales bacterium | reverse complement strand
GGGCATCGGTTCCGCACCCAATCCGATACCGAGGTAATTGTCCACGCCTACGAGCAATGGGGTAAACAATGCCTGACTCATTTTAATGGGCAGTTTGCGTTTGCGGTTTATGACAAAAGGGATGAGTCCCTTTTTGTCGCGAGGGACAGGCTGGGAATTAGGCCGGTTTTTTATACAGTCCATAATGGCCGCTTTTACTTTGCCTCGGAAATCAAAGCCATTTTTTGTGACCGCTCGATTCCCAGACGGGTAGACCTGAAAGGCCTGGACGAAATCTTCACCTGGTGGACCACTGCCCCGCCCCGGACGGCCTTTGAAAATATTAATGAACTTGAAGCGGGAACATATCTTGAGATACGAGGTGGGGAAATTAACACCGATCGCTTCTGGTCGATAGAGTTTCCCGAGAAGTTCGACCACAGCCGGTCGGTTGATTCGTGGGCGGAAGAGCTTCACGCTCTGTTAGTCGACGCCGTCCGACTACGATTACGAGCTGATGTGCCGGTGGGAGCCTATCTCTCAGGCGGCCTTGATTCGTCTGTCACTACTGCCTTAATCAAGCACTTCACCCGTACCAAAGTCGAGACCTTCTCTATTGCTTTTCATGACAAGGCCTACGATGAATCGGATTTTCAAAAGCAGATGGCCGAATACCTCAGTACCGACCACCATCAGATACGCTGCTCCTATCACGACATAGCCGAGAATTTCCCGAAGGTCATCTGGCACACCGAGCGGCCCATACTGCGCACAGCCCCAACCCCGCTTTATATGCTATCCCGCCTGGTGAGGGACAACAACTTCAAAGTGGTCTTGACCGGAGAGGGTTCAGACGAGGTGCTGGGGGGGTATGATATATTCAAGGAGACATTGATCCGCAGTTTCTGGGCTAAAAACCCCGATTCCGCCTGGCGCTCGCTGCTGTTAAGAAAGCTTTACCCCACCCTGCCCCTTTCTGCCGCCAGAGCTAGGTTTTACCTTGAGACCTTTTACAAAGCCGGTCTCTCCGAAACGGATAAATATTACTTCTCGCACATACCAAGAATCAATACGACTACCAAGGTCAAAGACTTTTTTACTGAGGATGTCAAAGCTCAAATAGGTGCTTACGATTCTCTGCAATCATTCGCTAGGGACATCCCTTCACGGTTCTTTAACTGGCATCACCTATCGAGGGCTCAGTATCTTGAGGCCAAGTCGCTGCTGGCTGGATATATTTTGTCCTCTCAGGGAGACCGAGTGGCAGCGGCCAATGCCGTTGAAGGGCGCTTTCCGTTTTTAGACCACCGGGTCGTTGAGTTTGCAGCTACTATTCCCCCCTGGCACAAAATTTTTGGCCTGAAGGAGAAGTTTGTTCTCAAAAAGGCCATGCTAAAGGAGCTGCCTCGTGATATTATTGACCGGGTGAAACAGCCGTATATGGCCCCCGACTCGAACAGCTTTGTCCAGGCCGATTCGCCGGAATATATTGATGAGATGCTGTCGGAGCGGGTGTTGAAGCAGACAGGGCTTTTCAATCCGGCTTTTGTGGCCAAACTGAGAGACAAATGTACCCGGCTGTCGCACGCTCACCTGTCGTTTAAGGACAATATGTCATTTATAGGTATCCTCTCTACTCAACTGTTGGCTCACCAGTATATTGACAATTTTGAGGTCGCCCAGAGTTTAGATAGAGATTCTTTCAAAGTGTGGCGTGACTGTTCTTCCATCGCTTCCCGGCCAGCCACATAACTAGTTCTGGAGTGCTGCCATGCGACCCTGTGTGACAACACCTTTTCTGGCCCA
>CAZYRH010000008.1:0-34531 GCA_964650395.1 uncultured Ignavibacteriales bacterium | reverse complement strand
CAGCAATCCTTGTTCTGTAAGAGCATCATCGAACAGCTCCAAGAATCCCTCCGTTCCATCGGGACCGTCAAAATCCAGGGGGCCATCAGTAACCGAAATCGAGCTAAACATACCCTGGTGCATCAGGGCCGCGCGGAAGGCGCCGTAGGCTCCCATTCCAACACCGCCTATACCTACCGGCAGGGATTCATTTAAGCAGTCGAATTTACGCATCCATTCAATCAAAGCTCCCCCTATAAGCTCATCGTAGTAACCGGCGCCAGGGTTGTGGCCGGCATAAAAATATCCGCCAAAAACCTGATCATTGGGAACGCACACGATTGCCATAGGTTGTATTGTCCCATCGGCGATCATTTCGTCGGCTAACTGCTTCAAACCATGGTTGAAAAAGTAGTATTCGTCTCCGTCCTGAGGAGCCAGAAGTATCAGCAATGGCACAGGTTGAACCTGACCACCCTGGATCGGTGTAACCGAGCCTTCTGGAATATATGCTCTAAGTGCCAGGGTCACACGATTCCCGGCAGGGTTTCTGCCTATCTGCAAATAAAGTTCTCGGGTAAAGTCATGGCTGGCAATGGTGACTGCAGTTTTGCTCGCCGGCGTGTCCGGTGGTACATTGGTGCCACGGTCGGTACAACCCCAGGCGAATAAAAGAATCAGAACCGTAACGAGTGGCAAAAGCTTTCTATGTATCAACATCCTTGACCTCCTTAGAACCGGTAGTTAAATGATAAGATGGTTTCGTAAGTAGCAGCCTTGTAATCACCGGGGAAGAGGACAAGGTCTTCTTCCTGGCCAAAGGTGGACGGCGTAGAAACAGTAAGATCGGATTGCTTAAAGTAGCTGCTTGCCAATCCAATGTCCCACCTTTCAATGTGAGCAATAAACCCGGTATTAAAGCCATACATGTTGCCAGTGTTGACAAAGAGGGGGGAAAGCTCTTTGGCGTTTCGGGCCGGAGATTGGTCCAGTGAGGCTCCCGCCAACAGCGTCAGGAAATCAGCATAATCATAGCTGACGCCGATCATTACCTTGCTGGTGTTTTGCCAGTCGACTGGAAAAGATAGGTCAGCAGTGAAGAAGTTTCTGGCCAGGGCCGAGGTATCTGCGGGCCCCGAAAGCCCATGGTGATTGGTGTATGTGAAGTCAAATCCCTTGAATTTAGACCAGAAGGTGTATTCGGCATCAAGTGCTACTGTTAGTTTTTCACTGGGAGCATAAGCAAAACCTATGGCCATCGACGGCGGCAGCTTTAGAGTCGTTTCAAAATCGGCCTCATCGACAACCTTCGCACCAGACAGAAAAAGCCACCCGACAGTACCGATATTTTTCACATCAGCGGAGTCGTTCCATTTCCACAGGGTGGTGTCCTTTGGCATGTAGAATTCCTGGCTGCTGGTACCGCTTACGGTCAAATTGAAGGGGACATTGACAGTAGCGGCCAGATTGAGCTTCTCGCTTACTTTCCACAGCGCGCCGGCTTTGAAACCAACTCCCCACCCGTAGCCGTCATTGTGGCTCCACTGGGTGATCTTCTCACGGGGTCGGGCCCATAGGTCAAGAGTGGTATCTCCCTTTGCCTTCAGCGGATTGTCACGGAAAATAAGATTGTTCAACAATATATCCCCTCGTAACACTTGCACACCGAGCCCCAGCGAGAGCTTGTCTTCCACATACTCTCGTGCCCCCGTCAACTGAAAGGCAATGACATCGAGGTTATTTCGATACTGGTCACCGGGAACAGCAGCATCATTATTGTAGGCTACCAGAGGCTTGTACAACTTCCAGGTAATGTTGTAATCATACGGCTGGTAGGCAGATAATCCGAACACCGTTTCCCCCCAAACCGGCAAGCGAACGATAAAACCAGCGGAGGGAAGAGTGAGAATCTGGTGGGCATTATAGATGGGACGATCATTGTAAATGCCAGTCTCGAATTGCCCTCCCCACTTATACCCGGGGATGAGCTCATCCCGCAAATGCATAAAAGCCAGATTGCCGCCGAGTTGATTGTCGAATGAATAGGCATAACCGGCCGGGTTGTAGTATGCTGCCGTCCAGTCGTCTGCTATGGCTCGAAAGGCTCCCGCCATTCCTCTTGCTTTAGTACCGACGCCGGAGTTCTCAAACCCACTGGCAGACAACCCCGATGAAGTCAAAGCTACAATAGCCAGAAGAATAGCAGTGAATCTTATAATTCCCATTCTTATCTCCCAAGATATAAAGAAAACGTCTTCTGCTCTTCTTGTTAAACCTGACACGAACAGCTTGTGACGCGATATACGGCGCGTTTCCATATTAATTCTCGTTGTTGTATCTCACAATGTTTTCGTTCTACGTTTAAGACTCCTAACAATTGAGCACTAAGTTATAACAGCCTCTGGTCAATGTCAAGGGGTATGCTTTTTTTTCAGAATACCCTCATTCGACCATAATGCCCCTCACGGAGCATTAACTACCGTTACCAAATGACGAATCAACAGCCCAAAACGTTGAGCGACAATTTCCGAAAGAACAGGGAAAACTGACTGAGAGCAAAATGTAAAGGGTGTAGTGTCACTGACCCCTAAGAGTTCATAGCCCATTGGTCACGCGATTGGATTTCGCGTGTGAACCGGCCTTTTAGGCAAGGAAAATTATTCCCGTCGGATTTGGAAGCCGTTTCTTAAAGGAACGAGTTTGGTTTGTGAAGCCCCTCATTCTGGCAATTTATCTTCTTATGTTACAATAGGTTGAGATGTCAGCTCCAGCTTGGCACTCACCTTGCTTTTCCCTGCCTATAGCGAGTCAAGCTTTGTGGTTATTGATGTCACTTAAAACTGTGCTATAGGAAGGTAAAAATGAAGCTCAAAACTCTTATCTTATTGTTGCTTGTCATTGTACTTGTTTCACTGTACTGGTTCAGAGTGGTGGCAGCGCAGGATCTAAGCCAGTTGTCAGTTGAAGAGAAGCTCCAAATGCTCAAAGAGTATCAGAAAAATGCAGCTTCAAACCTGGATTCCAACTACTACCACAGCCCGGCGATATTGGGTGATCAGGAAAAGCAAGAGCTTAAAGCAAGTATAGCATCTGGGGAGAGCGAGGCGGCATCTGGATCTTCGAGCACGGATGCGAATACGCATCCTTTAGGCGGCAATCGCATGCTCGATTTTGAACAACTACGACCTTTTGGGATGGATCTGTTCCGGGGTCCGCAGGAGTTTGTTCCGCAGATTGATATTGCTTCAGCTACTGATTACATTCTTGGGCCGGGCGACAACGTTATTATCTACCTTTGGGGACGAGTAGAAAAGGAATACAATCTTACATTTGATCGTGAGGGAAAGGTATTCATTCCCAAGGTGGGAGAGATAATAGGCTGGGGCTTGACTACTGACCAATTTACCCGCTTGGCTAAAAAAGAGTTTTCCAAGATATATACGGATTTTGATCTTACTATATCTCTGGGTAAAATCCGTTCTATCAGGATTTACGTAACCGGTGAAGTCAAACGACCGGGCGCTTACACCATTTCCTCCCTTACCTCCCTATTCAACGCTCTATATGCAGCCGGGGGACCAAACGAACGTGGTTCGATGCGCAATATAAAGCTGATGCGCAACGGCAAGCCGCAGATAGTGGTGGACCTTTACAAGCTGCTGCTGGAAGGAGATAATTCAACTGATATTAAGTTGCAGACGGGAGACGTGATCTTTGTACCGGTTGCAAGCGCCAGCGTGGCGATTCGGGGTGAAATAAATCGGTCGGCCATTTATGAGCTGAAAGGCAGCGAAACAGCTCTTGACCTTTTGGCCCTGGCCGGGAAGCCTACTCCTCAGGCGTACCTTAACCGGGTGATGATGGAAAGGATTTCCCAAACTGATGAATGGGAGGTGCTGGACCTTAATCTGAACGCCAAAGACAGCCTCCCTGTGGACAATATCATCCTGACCGACGGTGACCGGTTAACGGTCTTCTCCATTTTTGACGCCAAGACGAACATTGTTGCCATATACGGACAAGTCAAGCATCCAGGCTATTATGAAAGGAATGACTCTACCCGAGTTTCGGAATTAATCAGTCAAGGGCAACTGCAATTGTACGATGTCTACTATGACCGGGCCGACTTGTTCCGGCGTTATCCTGACCGTAGCGTTGAGGTCATCCCTATCAACGTGACGGGGATATTATCACACCATGAGGAGGCAGACTTTCTCCTGCAGGACCACGACTCTCTGTATATTTATTCCATCGAAGAAGTGGAATGGGATAAGTCTGTCTACATTGAAGGTGAGGTCAAAAGGCCCGGTAGGTATCCTCTCTATGAGAAAATGACCGTTGAGGACTTGATCTTTCTGGCCGGGTCGTTCACACGTGGCGCCTCCCGTCATGAGGCTGAAATCGCCCGGTTAGATTCTCTTGGCAATGTGTCGTTGATGTCCCTCAACCTGGATGATGCCGTGCAGCAACAGGGACATCTGTGCGAGGATGATCAGGTGTATATCAGGCAAATTCCCGAATGGCAGCTTCACCGCATGGTCACACTGGTAGGGGAGGTGTACTACCCGGGGGAGTACACTTTGTCCAGCCGAGATGAAACCCTCTATCATCTCTTACAGCGAGCCGGCGGGTTTACCAAGAACGCTTTCCCCAAAGGAATAGTTTTCGAGCGCCACTCGATTGGAGAGAACCTCCAACGATTGAAGGTGCCCCAAATGTTGGAAAAATCACAACCCCTGCATGAGGATTCGCTGGGGCACATCGTAAAGCCGAATCTTTTCGAGTATGATTCACGGTCAATGAATCGGGTCATCATTGATATTGACAAGATTCTCTCAACCCAAGGGGGCGAAGGGGATGTGATTCTGGAACCTCATGACAACATTTACGTGCCATCCGTGCCTTCTGGAATTTCAGTAATGGGGGCTGTGGGGGCCAATGGCACAATCAAGTTTGTCGAAAACAAAAACGTGAAGTATTACATTGAGCGGGCGGGCAATTTCACGCGTCGTTCTGATAAAAAAGAAGCGCGTCTGATCAGGGCCGAGGGGGAAGTTATATCAGGCCGGGGGACTTTGAGTAAACGGGTGGAATTGGGGGATGTGATTATTGTTCCCACCAAGATTGAAAAAGAGCGCAAATGGCTGAAAACACTCACTTCGGTTGTAACCGCCACTACGGGAGTGTTAACGTCAGTCTACATCGTCAGCAAGTTGTAGTTGTCGCGTTCTCGTTGTTTGATTCATTCTTCTTACCTTCCTTAGCCCGCTGGAGAGCAAGTGAGCTCTCCAGCGGTGTTTTTCAACTGGAATAAATTTCGTTATCGGTAGGGAAAAAGCTGCTTAATAGACGCTGTCCTTGTCTTATGAGACAACCGTTTGGGCGCTCAGAAAATAAGCTTTCGCATTGGGCGCAAACAGGTTGGACGGCAACTGCGCAAAAAACAAACGGATCGGCATTTACTTTGCCACTGCTGTTACCCAGGAGTGAACGAATTTGGTACTCAAGGAATGAGGATAGACCTCCACATAGGAATGCCGTCATACGAAATGAAACCCTGAAACGGCAGTGGAGCCTTTTCCCTCAACGTGAAAGGTTGGAAACATGATGACAACGGAAGTAATAGTCGAAGCGCCCGTGGATGAGCTGAAAACTCTGGTAGCCCGGAAGGTCATGACTACGGAAAGAACAATTCTGCCGTTTGCTGACTTTACTGGATTCATGACGGACGTGTTTAAAACGTTTTACAAGTCAGGCTGCTGCCTTGTCGGCGCCGGTCATGTCACCCCGGAGATTGAGATTGCCGCCGATCGAGCAGAAATAGAATTGGTTGAGGCGTTGGGAGCTTCTCCTTTTGCCTCAGACGTTGCCAGCGTCCTGGTGGCAGTCAAATCACCGCATGATCTAATTTATATCTCCAATCCGAACCGAATCACTGGTGCCAACTATTCTCTCACAGACCTGGAAAAGCTGGCGCGGGCTATCCCGCAGGGGGTCATGTTTGTCGATGAATACTACTTTGATTATTATGGTATTACCGGGTTTCCTCTTTTGGACATTCTGACCAATGTGGTCATTATTAGGTCGTTTACTGCTGCGTATGGCATAACTTCATCCGACACAGGCTATGTGCTGGCAAATCCCAGTATGATCGACCTCATCAAGCACTCCTGTCAGGGAAGACCTCTTTCATCAACAACGAGCAATACTATTCTTTCCACTCTGGTCAATGAAGAGGCAGTCACCTTACGGCTTCGCGAAATCCACGAAGAATCGCTGCGTTTGGCGAAGGCACTAAGTCGCTTGGAGATTCAGTGCCGGATCACTACTGCCGATTTCATTATCTTGCGGGTGGCCAGCCCCAAAAATGTCGGCAACTATCTCGCCCGTTGCAAAACGCCGGTAGAAAACTTGGACGGTTACCCTCAGCTAAAACACTACCTTCGTTACAGAGTCCAGTCGGTAAGTGCTAACGAGGGGTTCATTGAAGCCTTCAAAAAAATGCCGGTTGATTATTACCAGTTGAAATCAACTGATCACCGGACTGTCACGATCCGCCGGCCGGCAAGTGACTTCCGCGAAAAAAGTGATACGCAAGATATCGCCCGTATCATTACGCAAGATTCTTATCCCCGGCGCTAAAAGAATGCCCATGGTTTGCCGAAGACAAGGGTGCGTTAATAGTTTGTAACGTTCTCGGCAGCCAAGAATAGAGATCAGCTTAAGACCGTTGCTTTTGGTGTGACCGGGTACGCGCACAAGACTACTTGGTGACGAAAAACCGAGGGGGCGAAACGGTGAAGACTATAATGGCCTTCAATAACAAACGGGATTGGGCCGGGACTCGTGCCACTAAAGTCTTCGCTTCTCATGTCGATAAATACACGAAAGTGAATCATCTCCAGGGCGCCGCACTGGTGAAGCGCCTCCAGCAGCAGAGTGGTCGGAGGAACGCTTATCACTTAGGTAGTTCTGGAGGAGACATGCAAATGGGGGCTCTCATGGCACAACTGAAGTATCCTTTAAGAAAACTATTGCTATTTCTGGCAGGAAGAACAGGGGCAGTTCTTGTTTCAGCGGCCGCTCTGTGGGGGGCTGCGCTGGGTACCGGTTATTCCGGTACAGTTACTTATGAGATGCTGGCTGCCATCACTCTCATTCGGCTGATCTATAATATGGTATATAGACCTAATGCCATGCTTGGCTCACGCTCAATTCGAAAACGTGTGGGGCAAGTTGTCGAGGATGAAGTGCGAATAGGCATTGTGTTTGTTGTGGTATTGTACGTGATGCAGTGGCCAGTTGGTCGGGAAACAATCGCGCTTTTTCTGGCAGTGAATCTCATGCTCCGATTGGGAATGTTGTTTTTCTCCCAATTAGTGTTATCAATTCTTCCAGCACAAAAGAAAGCTCCTTTGAGCCGCCACGGCAAACAACAGGTCGTTATCGTGGGGACAGGACCACAAGCCCGGTCAATAGTAGATTCTATTCTTGATTCTCCCGATCTGAAAGCATCGATAAGAGGTTTTTTGGACTATCACATGGACAATTTGTGGAGGTACCGCGATATCCCGCTGATTGGGCATCCTGATTTGCTGAAGCTTATCATTGCCACTGAGCAAATTGATGCTGTGATAATGGCTGTAGAGGCTGAAGATATGCTTCAGACGCGGGAGCTTTTCGATACCTGCGAGAAAATGGGATTAACCGCCTGGTTCGCACCCGACATCTATCAGCCTCGCTTAGCAAAGGTTCATTTATCCCATCTGAACGGTACCCCAGCGCTTGTCTACCGGACAGTTCCGGAAGCTCGGTGGTCGCTTTTAGTCAAGGGCATTGTTGACAAGGTCGGCGCTGCGGTCGGTTTGGTTCTGATTACCCCTCTGATGCTGCTGGCCGCTGCGGCCATTAAAATCGACAGCAAAGGTCCAGTGTTATTCAAGCAAAAGCGGTGTGGACTGAACGGGAAACAGTTCCCCCTTTACAAATTCAGGACAATGTGCCGTGACGCCGAGAAGAAAAAGGCCGAAGTGAAGGCCTTGAATGTTATGTCCGGGCCGGTCTTCAAGGCCATGAGGGACCCTCGAGTGACTCGGGTGGGACAACATTTGAGAAAGTGGTCAATCGATGAAGTTCCTCAGTTTTTCAATGTCTTGCGGGGCGACATGTCGTTGGTTGGACCACGCCCGCCACTGCCGAGCGAAGTTGCCCAGTATGAGCCCTGGCAGCGCCGCCGTCTATCAGTTAAACCTGGGGTGACTTGCCTGTGGCAGGTCAACGGCCGTAACAATGTCGACTTTGAACAATGGGTACGCCTCGACTTGCAATACATCGACAACTGGTCGCCATGGCTCGACACGAAGATTCTTGCTAAGACCTTGCCGGCAGTCATTAAAGGCACCGGCGCATCATAAAGGCGGGGTTTACTTTTTGAGAACAAACTGTTGGATAAAGCCTTATGGACGATACCTGATTGGTGATCTCAGCACTACACACGCTTAGTACGCACGGTCAAGTTGAGCAGGTCGAAACCCCTGTGAGGTTGTGACAAAAGAGTCGTCATTCGTTGCAAGGTACTGTCGGGTGTCTCTGCCCGACAGCCATAAGTCAGTTCACGACATACAGATATATCGGGGGAGCGTCAGGCAGAGACGCCTGACGCCAATTGGAAAGGCCTATAATTCGGACTTATAGCACAGCCTCCCTGCGGTTTCGACACCTGATATCATTTTCTAATTGTGATGTAACAGATCATATGGCAGGAGTCTCTGACTCCTGCCTATTTTTTAGCAGGTCTCGGAGAGACCTACCTTACCAATATCCTGTTACTACCGTTAGCCTTGGTCTTTTTTCTCCTTTTTCGTAACGACCAGGTCCTTGCGTTTGAGGTGTAGTTTATCAAAACTGTCGGCTGAGATGACATAGTACCAGTCGGCGAATCGAGCGTTAAGCTCGTCATTGATCCGCTTTCCATTTTCGATGTCACGCTGCCACTTGCCATGGGTATCCCGGAGAGCTTTGTTTTCTTTGTCTTTATCAGTAAAAAGACTGTCAGGCTTTTTGAGAAAATCAGTGTTGAGCGGTTTTGGAGGTTCGGGGAAAGTCTTTGAGTCAAAGTTAGTGGTGATGAACAGATAGCGGTTCTGAGCAGCGCCACTGTTCTTCTTAGCGCCGCTTTCTTTGGTCCCCGCCGTCACTGCCAGCCCTGACCCATACACTACTTCTCCAAAGCGGAGAGTGTAGTTGATGCCCTCCTTAGAGTGGACCTGTAGTTCGCCTTCGTTGGACATTAATTGTCCGTCACGAGTGAGATAAAAGCCTTTGTTCTGCAATGAGAGCATGTCTGCCTGGGGAATGGTCTGCTCACTGGTGCTTTTCTTCAAACTTGTCGACAACCCTTTCGGTTTGGGCCGTACACCGACAATGCTGAGCTCATCGATAGCAGTAAGAAGAGTCTTCATTTGGGTCGAATCGACCTGCTGATTTGATCTCATCTTGTTGGCCTTCCACTCCCCATCTTTCTGACTGAGGATTAGGTTACCATGCTGCTCAACGGACATGGTTCGCTCGTTGATGGAATAATCCCGTGACTCCACATGGTCGATCTTTTTCTTGTCCACCTGCAGCAGATCAGTATCGATCCAGTCCTGGAATTTGGTGGAAATATCTATATCCATGCGCACCGCATAGACCCGCTTTTGCTCAGGTATTCGAACAAAGCGGAAGCCTTTTCGGTTTTCAACCGGTTTGCCGATGATGAAGTCTGCTAAAACATTGTCGTTTCCCCCTCTAATTGTCACGCGCTGACCGCGACCGGTCAGCCCGGCAGTCTCCTCGAGAGGGTCGATGGCGCCGCATGCTTCGTGGTCGGTGACATTGTCAGAACGGAAATCATCCTTCTTGATACCGATGACGCCGGCAGCGGTCTTGGCCAGGCGATCTTTGGCGTCGGCCGGGTAGTCATGGTGGGAGGGGATGGTCCAGAGGCTATTTTTAAATGTCACCTTGAAGGGTTGGGCAGCCCCGGTCGATTCATCGAAGTTAATGACTTCCAGCGTGGTCGCATCGTTGGGATCAGTGAAGTTTGGGAAAAACGGTTCCCCCTGGTCTAGGAAAGCTTCTGGGGTGATTCGTCTCGGAGCGAAAATGAGTGCCAATGCCACCAGTGCCACGGCAATGCCTGCAAACATCATCGTCTTTTTGTTTTCGTTCATAGTCAGCTCCTCAACCTCCTGGAGGCCGCAGCCCCTTCCCGTTCACGCCGTCGTCGCCGGACAAAAATCCACACCCCGACCGTAAAGACGGGAATCGGAGGCAACAACACCGCTAATGATTTGATTCTTGTCTGAATTCTTCGAATTGCTGATTCCATGTTTTCTTTGCTGGCTGCAATCGTGGCCTCTTTTTTCGCCTCTATATTGGTTTTGAGGACGTCGAAGCGACGGTTTTCGACTTCTTGTAAATTCTTCGCCATAATCTGCTTGGTTTGCTCGTCAAGATCGGTTCGATTACGAACCTCATCAACTTTTTGATTCAGTCGTTGCTGAGCTTCTTTCAACGCCTGCTGGGCTTCGGCTTCAGCTTCCTTCTCATCCTGTATCCGCCGTTCGACAAACTTTTGCGTCTGAGCTTCTACCCTCTCCAGCGTTCGGTACTTGCTTCGTTTTTTCCTCAGGGCAATGAACGATTGATCTCCCGCGAGCATATCTATGCAATTGAGGAAGAAGCTGATATTGTCAAAATTGAGGTTTTCAAAACCTCGTTTTCTGATTTGAAAGAACTGATCGGAGATAAAATCGATGTCGGCGATAACCACGGCGTTGATTTTTTTAGTTGTATCGCTTTCGGTTACTGTGGCCGTGCTGTCCGGGGTGCTAAACATCCGCGCGGCCGTGATGTACGTCTCGTCTGAAGGTATGCGGCGCACGTTGCGGTTCAGACTGAATCCGGACCCAAAGAACCCTCGTCGAACAAGCTGGTTGAAGGACACAATCCCTGAAATGCGTCCGGTACGCAAAAGCGGCTGAAATTCGTACTTACTATTGATTGCTTTGAAAAGGTAGCCAGAGTACAGCATGACCAGTTCCTGCAAACCGGAGCTGGCCGGATTCAGCTCATTAAATGCATCTGTTGTCTCATTTCCTTGGCCTATGAAAATGATCTCGGGGGGTATTTGACTGAGGTCCGGGTGAGGATTGTATGTATCCCAGGCCACCTGGGTTGAGTTCCAATTGACTCCAAGCGCAGTCATCAGACCGTTAATGTCGCCTTTTGGTTTGGGCTGGGGCGCCTGATTTCGCATGAACGGGTTTTGCTGAGCTTCGCTGGGGATGACCGGCGACAAAGCGATATTAAAGGTAGGCAGGGGGTCAACGAGTAATAGTGTGGAATGGCCGGTAAGAATGTAGGCTTTGAGATTGTCCATTTCTTCCTGTGACAGAGATGATGGCAACACCACCAGCAGACCGTCCAGGTTCTCAGTGATCGAATCGGTAGCCGATATCTGCACGACTTCATATTGTTTCTTCAGTTCTTCAACTACGGGCCAGGACGGCGTACTGCTCATAGCGTTAAAGTCAAATCCGCCGAACAGCTTGACCGCAGTCGTCAGGACGCCGATTCTCTTGCGACCGGTATTCGCGGCGACCCGGATGCTTCGTACCAGTTCATACTCAACCGGCAAACCGCGATCTAAAAAGTCAATGACCTGCTCGTTGGCGCCGCTGGTGAAAGCTACTCCCATAAAAAGGGTCGATGTGCTTGAGCGGGCGCTTTCGGTAGTCATCACTTGCCGAGGGGTGATGCCGAATTTTTCTCGGGCGTCGCGGGCTTCCGGCGTATAAGGCTCCGTATCATGAATCAGCACCTGGACCTTATCCCCGGCGACGGCCGACATCTCGTGTAGCTTGCCCAGGAGGTCGGCTCGCGTTTGAACAAATCCGCGCGGCGGGTCGGGACTGACAAACGCCTGGATTAGAACCGGTCGCTTGTCCGGTAATTCATGCAGCAAATTCTTGGTTTCGGGCGACAATGAATGAAGTTGTTCGGCGGTGGCATCGAGGCGAAGGCTTGGCCGCCCCAAAAGGGAATTAATGCTAATCACTGCCACAACCACAGCGACGACCCGTACTAGGTGGTGCACCCAAAACTTGTATCCGCCGGCTTCCAAGGGCCAGTGACGGCGGCCGACGATAACTACATTGAAATAGAGCACTACAGCCGCTACGGAGATAAAGTACAAAAGCCCCGAAAAGCTGATCACTCCCCGTGAAAAGTCGCCAAAGTCTTTGAACACGCCTAATGGTCCTAAGAAGTTCTGCAATCGGTCGCTCAGTACCCATGTGGCTGAGTTGACAAAAACAAACAGCGAACAAAACAGAGCGCCCAGGATAAAAGCGATAGTAATGTTGGCAGTAAGAAGAGAGGCCAGCATACCCACTGCCAGCAACGCTCCACCCATCAGCCAGAGGCCAAAGTAGTTGGCAAACATGAGACCGAGATCAGGATTTCCCAGCCAGAACAGCACCACAACATGGCTGAGGGAGAGCGCCAAGGAGGCGGTGTAGACACCCAGTACGGCGAGATATTTCCCAAGTACGATCTCGAGGTCAGTCGCAGGCAGTGTCAACAGAAGTTCGTCGGTCCCCTGCTTTCGTTCCTCGGCCCAAACGCTCATGGTCAGCGCCGGGACAAAGAACAGTAGCAGATATGGAAAGAAGCTATTGAGCTGGTCAAGATTGGCCAGATTGTTGGCGAAAAAACGCTCCTGCCAGAAAGCGGCGGCGGCGCTCAGAAAAATAAAGAGCGTGATGAAAACGTATCCGGTGGGACTGTTGAAATACCTTCGCAGGTCGCGTTTACAAATGACCCAAATGACGCTGAAATCGAGCTTCATACCGTTCCTCCATTATGTTCTCCGGTTGGCATCGGTGGGGATTCGGTCAAGTGATAGAAGGTTTCCTCCAGGGAGCTCTCCCTGGTCAATTCTTGGGGAGTAGTGTCCAACAGCAGCCGACCTTCATGCACCAGAAGCACCCGTTCGGCCACCGCCGTGACTTCCTGGAGGATGTGGGTGGAAATCAGGACCGTTTTCGATTTGCCCAGCTCAGTTATGTTAGTACGAAAGTCCCTGATTTGATTGGGATCCAACCCGGCGGTCGGTTCATCCATGATCAGGACGTCAGGGTCATGCAAGAGGGCTTGCGCCAGTCCCACGCGCTGGCGGTAGCCGCGCGATAGCTTGCCGATCGGTTTTTCCAGGATTTCGTGCAGAGCGCACAGAGACTCAACTGCCTTAAGCCGCTGCGACAATCGGGTTCCGTTCAGGCCACGCACTTCGCCGAAAAAACGCAAAAGGTCCAGCGGCGTCAAGTCGTCGTAAAGAGGCCCGTTCTCCGGAAGGTACCCTAACCGTTTGGACGCTTCCTGCCGGTTGGTGCGGATATCGAGACCGGCAATCGATGCTGATCCCTCGCTGGCGGCAAGAAACCCGCTAAGGATTTTCATGGTGGTTGTTTTTCCAGCACCGTTAGGACCCAGAAAGGCGACAATCTGGCCTTTCGGGATGGAAAAGGTGATATCTTTGATTGCGACAAAGGAGCCGTAATACTTGGCCAGCCCTTTGGCTTCAATCATGGCCATGTTAGAATTATCATTCACCAAATTTACCTCACCTCACATTTGATAGTCAAAGACTAAGCAATCCTTTTTTCGTCTTGGCATAAGTAAGAACAAAAAGTATATGCTATTTCTCATCCCGTCAAGAGAAGCTTCCGGGATGAGCTTCTTATTCCGTTGGACATTGTTCGCAGTCATCAAGTGATTATATACCTTCCCAGGCCACTGGTTCCATTCGCAGCGCAACTACTTACCGGAGTACCGGCCCTCCATCGGCGGGTTGTATCACTCGTTGTGCACGGAGTTGTTACTATCTATTTGAATGCAAGGTAGTAAAATTGGTCATCATCAGCTACTACTGGAATCACCGGTGGCATCCTAAAACTCGAAGCTGTGTCATAAACATGAATGTTAACCACATAAGCTCCATAAACTGTCTTTGCGAGGAGCGAAGCGACGTGGCAATCTCTTGTTACGGAAGCAGTTGCACCACTGAGATCGCCACGCTCCCTTTGGTCGCTCGCGATGACGCTGTATTACGACACACACTCCTCGTTTGGGGATGTTGACAACTACCTCCCTGAACCTGCTTGCTCGACTATTTGTGAAGCTCGTTGAATTCTGTTACCAGAGCGTCAATCTGCTGGTCGTTTAATTCCTTTTGTTTGGCCAAATCTGCGAGAGTCCCCCAAAACGGTTCCCCGCACACCACACATGGAAGCCCTTTTTCGATGAGAAATCTCACCGCACCTGGGTAGTCCTTTATGAGCTGCTCAATGGTGATATTAGCGCTTATCATGTGATCCGGGGAGCAGTGTCTACTTTCTCTCCTGTAACTCCTTTTTCAAAAACTCAATGACCTTCACGGGGGTGGGGTCAACATTGTTGAGAACCGCCAGATAATACGATACGAAGTCGCCCAACTGAACCAGGCTGAGCATTCGTTCAAGTGGTAGGCTGCCTCGCGAATGAACCTCGATCAATTCAACATCTTGCTGTTTGATAATTCCTTCAACAATGTTCATCCGTTTTCGAATTTGAGGGTGGTCGTCGCTATCACGAAGGACTATGACCACCAGATGCTCACTGTGCGTTTGGACCGTGTCCGACCATCCCACCAGTTCGTTATGATTGAATTCAGCGAAGTGATTGACAAAAGCAAGATTCTTGGCGTTCTCACACATCTGGCCTTTCCATCGTACCCCCATAGCGTCAGTAAGCGTCGGACCGGAGTAGATGATGGGAATCTTGCCGTGAATTTTCAGGGCGATGTTTTTCGCCGGGTTCTGTAAGAGGGGGCTGTCCTCGATGTACTTTTCGCGATAGGCTTGAAGTTTCGGGATAATGTCTGTGATTTCTTTGGCCACGTTTTTGACCAGTCCGATTTTTTCCAGGAAGACCAAAAGAGGCACCACAGAATATCCTAAGGCCGCCCGTGGCTGCAGACCCGGGGGTAGAATAGCAATCGGAATATCATTCAGGTCAGCCACCTCCTTGAGCAGTCCGCCTGTGCTTATAGCAGCTACCATTGCTTTGCGGCTTAGAGCGTCATCGAGTGCGGACAAAGTTTCTTCGGTGTTACCGCTATAAGAGGATGCGATCACCAGCGTCTCATCATCAACGTACTCAGGGAGAACGTAATGGCGGCACACATGAAAGGGTATAAGCAGTTTTGAACTCAGGAAGCTGCGTATCAGGTCGCCTCCAATCGCTGAGCCTCCCATGCCAGCAACAATAATATTCTTTATACCTGCGAAATCACGGGCGTTTACCTGCCACCTCTGGCCGATACGCAACGCGTCAGCCAACTGTTCCGGAAAGTCGAATATGCGGTTATACATGTTGCCGGGGTCAATTGCCCGTATTTTCTCAACATCATCCAATAGGGTTGTTGCATCCATCTCACCGTCCTACTTAAAGTTTCCGTTTTTCCAGGGCCATTTTGTAGTTCTGAAGCATGTTGACCGCCTCCTGCGCCGACCCGCTTGAGATAACTGTCCCTACCAAATGCCGCACTAAGTTGGAATCGATTTTTCTCACTGCGCGACAGAGGTCAAAAATACGAGCCGGGTTCACGGACAGCACATCGACCTCCATTCCAATAAACAAGGGCAAGGCCAGTGTATCACCGGCCATTTCCCCGCATATCGACACTTGCTTCTGGTGTTTCTTGCACGCCTGAACCGTTCTCCAGATCAACTGCAGCACCGAGGGGTGATATGGGCTGTACAAATCTGATACCTTTCTATTGGATCGGTCGGCTGCCAGAGTATACTGGGTCAGGTCATTGGTTCCGATCGACATAAAGTCGACTCTACCAGCTAGTTTCTCGGCGGTCATTGCTGCCGCCGGCACTTCCACCATAATGCCAATTGGGATGTCGGGATCAAAGTCGATCTGTTCCTGTCGCAGTTTGAACTTCACTTGGGCAATTAGCTTCCTGGCCCTTTCCAGTTCAAACATCCCTGTGATCATCGGCAGCATTATCCTGAGATTTTTTCGAGTCGAGGCCCGCAAGATGGCGCGGATTTGGGTTTTGAAATAGTGGCTCATGTCAAGCATGGCCCGAATCCCCCTCCAGCCAAGAGCAGGGTTGTCTTCTTTGGGCCAGTTCCTGTTGACCATTGACTTGTCATAGCCAAGATCAAACGTTCTGAGGATTACGTAAGTGTTAGCAAACTTCTCGGCTATCTGCGAATAGCATTCAAACTGGGTTTCTTCATCCGGGAATCTGCTTTGCGCCATATAGAGAAATTCGGTTCGATAGAGACCAACAGGGATATTCTGCTCTGCCAGAACATCGTCAGCTGGGCCGGATAAAGTCAGGTTGGCAGCAATGTTGACTTCCTTGCCGTCGCTGGTAAGCGGCGGAATCTGCGTAAGCCGTTTTATACGTGTAATGAGCGCCGGACCAAGCCGTTTCTTTCGCTTTTGGAACTCTGTCCAATCGTCATCGGTCGGATGAACGATAACCTCACCCGAGATGCCGTCGAGAATAACGCGACAGTTGTTCGGAACCTTGTGCCATACGTCTTCCGCCAGCACTACTGGGACCACGAGGGAACGAGCCGTAAGCGCCATGTGGGAGTCACTGCCTCCCTCCGACACCAGGAAGCCAATCGCCTTGCGTCGCCGGTAGCTCACGATGTCATTGGGGGTAAACATCTTCCCGACCAGGATCGTGTTGGGCGCTAACTTGAGGTCGCCTTTGTCATAGCCGGTCAAGTGCGACAACACCTTGCCGGCCACAGCTTCAATGTCGATCACCATCTGGCGCATATACTCATCGTGCGATCTCTTGAGCGGGGCAGTTGTCTGTTGGACAAGGGCATGGTAGACATAGCCGGCGTTACAACCCTGGGAAATAATTTCTTCCTTCACCTTTTTGAGGAACTCGTAATCGCTGGCGATTAACAGTTGGGCCTCAAATATCTTGGCTACTGGTCCACCGATTTTACTCCCCGTGGAATCAAGCAGAGCGCGGAGCTCGACAACCGTTTTTTCGACGGCATCTTCGAGGGCAGACACTTCGGCTTGTATGCGGGACGCCGGTATCGGTATCTGGAGCACCTCAATATCGCCGGGCAGCACCACTCGAGCATATCCCAACCCAATACCTTTCGAGATAGGAACTCCTCTGATTACTTTACGTTTTGCGTACATCGTTCGCCTTTATTGTGGAGTTCAAGATACTCCAATCATATAAAATGGAGCTAACCCTTGAAAGGCAAGTGGAATATCAGTCGTTTTCGCCGAAACCGGACTCGACGACGCGTACAATTTCCTCCATGGCGCTCTCTTCGTCCGGACCATCGACTTCAATTGTTAATTCAGCCCCTTGCTCAGCAGCCAACATCATCACCCCCATAATAGACTTGCCGTTGACGCGTAGTCCGCCTTTTGTGAGAAAAACCTCCGCTTCATATCGCGATGCTGCCGTGACCAACATCGCAGCCGGACGGGCGTGAAGACCAAGTCTGTTCGCAATTGTGACTGTTTTTGTAATCACGGGAACTCTTCAGCCAGAACAAACCGCTTCCCCGACACTTCCCGCACCACTCCTTTTAGTTCCATCGCCAAAAGCAGTTCCATCAGTTCCGCCACCGGCAACTCCATCGTCCGTGAAATCTGGTCAATCTGCAGTGGCCCGGAAGAGAACACGTTTACAATCTTCTTCTCGGTTTCCGTCATATCGGGCAACTGCGTGAACTTCTTAGCCAGCACTTCACCCTTGAGTCGGGGAAGTTCCTCGAACACGTCTTCTGCTGAAGTGAGAAGCTTGGCTCCTTCTTTAATCAAGGCGTTGGTGCCGGCGCTCATTTGGACATCGGGTGAACCGGGAACAGCGAACAGCTCGCGCCCCTGCTCAAGAGCATGAGCGGCGGTAATGAGAGCGCCCGACTTTTGTCCGGCTTCTACGACTACCACGCCCTCGGCCAATCCGGAAATGATACGGTTTCGTTCAGGGAAATAAGCTGGATCAGGACGAGTGGCTGGAAGGTACTCCGAGTACACCGAGCCTTGGGCTGTGATCTTTACAGCAAGCGCTCGGTTGACAGAAGGGTATACGATGTCAAGTGAACTGCCCCAGACGGCAACAGTTTTACCACCCCCCTGAAGGGCGCCGTTATGGGCCGCGGAATCTATCCCTTCAGCCATGCCGGAGACGACAATAACGCCCATCTTGGCAAGCGAAGAGGCCAGGTTGCGGGCAAATAGCTTTCCCTTCTCGGTAGGGTGCCTCGTTCCCACGATAGCGATCATCTTGTCATCGATTGAGGCGGGTTCGCCGTTTCTGAAGAGTATGGGCGGAAATTCCGGGATGTTCAAAAGCGGTTGAGGATATTCGGGATGACCGGGAAAAAGAACCGCCCAGCCCAGTTGAACTATGCGCGATGCTACCTGAGAGGCTTTGTCTCTGTTATACAGTCCCTTGATATTGGAAGCCAGCTCTCGCGAAATGCCGTGGACCGCTTCAAGGTCGAAAACAGAGGCTGACAGGACTGCCGAGGGTGAGCCGAACGCCTTAACCAGCCGGTGATAGCGTCCACGCCCGATTCCCTGAATATTCAGCAATCCTATAGCATCAGTCAGTTTTTCTTTCAGCTCGCTGTTGATCAAGTTTTTGCTCTATAGCTTGTATGAACGTGTTTGCACCTTCTCCAGTTACCGCTGAAAGATAAATATAATCGTCCGGCAACCCTCTGGAAATATCTTTTAATTCATGTTGGTCGACGGTGTCGACCTTTGTAACAGTCACCAGCAAGGGACCTTCCGCCAAGCCGGTGTCGAAATCATCTAACTCTTTTTTCAAGGCGTTCAGTGTTTTTTGTATATCCGGTTCGTTGATGTCAATGACATACACAAGCAATCGCGTTCTCTGAATATGTTTCAAGAACTGATGCCCCAGCCCCTTCCCTTGTGAGGAGCCTTCAATCAGGCCGGGGATATCCGCCATCACGCAGGATTTAAATTCCCGGAGCTTCACGATGCCAAGGTTAGGAACCAGCGTGGTGAAAGGATAATCGGCAATCTTTGGTCGGGCGGCTGAGAAAGTGGCCAAGATCGTTGATTTGCCCGCGTTCGGTTGACCAACCAAACCGACGTCGGCAAGCAGTTTGAGCTCCAGCGAGACTCTTTTCTGTTGCCCCGGCTGCCCATCCTGTGCAGTACGTGGAGCCTGGTTAACAGGAGACTTGTAGTGGGCATTCCCATAACCTCCCCTGCCGCCTTTGGCAATGATTGCTCTGCCGTCCGGTTCGTCCAGATCTGCTATCGGTTGACCTGTCTCCAGGTCCGCAATGATTGTTCCCACCGGCAGCCGCAGTACAGTGTCCTGGCTGGATTTTCCTGTTTTGAGCGCGCCACTGCCCGGTTGGCCGTTTGCAGCTTTGTAGTGACATCGATAACGATAATCCAGAAGAGTGGTTAAATGCGGGTCAGCCACTCCGATAATGTCTCCCCCTTTGCCGCCGTCACCGCCGTCCGGCCCTCCCTTTGGGACAAACTTCTCGGTGCGAAACGATACGCAGCCGTGACCACCGTTGCCGGCAGTGACCTCGATTTCAACATAATCAATGAACATTGCGGCCAATATTCCCCCTATCAAGGGGAATGTCAATCATATATCATCTATCATCGTGGGCTGGGAAGTCGTAATCTCAGAGTTTATTTAGATATCGTTGACCTGTGGGGGGAAAGACATATATTCCCATATATACCGTAAAACAACCGAAAGGACACAATAAGTTTGCCAGGGATAAATCAGCGCAAGAGGCAGTTTTACGAGGAATCATCTCTTTTCTTCGGGCGGATTTGCTTGAAATTGGGACTAAAGCCGAATTATCTGACGGCCGCATCCCTTGTAAGTTCGATTGTTTCCGGATTATACTTCTGGAAAGGCTGCATGCTGTGGGGAGTCTTTTGGATGCTGGTGACGTCGTTAATGGACATGTTGGACGGCGCAACAGCGCGCGCCGGAAACATCAGTACGGTCTTTGGTGGTATTCTTGACCACGTCTCCGACCGCTACGGCGAGTTTTTCATTCTGGCCGGCATTACTCTCTCCGGAGCGGTCCACCCGGGGTGGGGGTTGTTTGCCTTGTTCGGAATGATCATCGCCAGCTACACCCGCGCGGCAGCAGAATCTATGGGCAAGATTGAAAACTGCGCTGTGGGGATCATGGGGCGGCTGGAGAAGTTTATCATAATCATCATCGGCTCGATTCTCGAATGGTATTTCCCCATCGGCAAATGGCCGCGCGGTGGCTGGCTGGAACTGGCGTTGATTGTCGTCGGGGTGACCTCGCTGATAACGGCCGTGCAACGATTGATCTATGCCAGAAAGATACTCGGTGACAGGCGGGAATGATAGATTTTCCTTCTTATGTTGAGAGAAGGAAGCAGGAACCTATCAGGAATAGTAAAAGGGTTGTTTTACAGCTAAGAAGTGATTATGAATCCATAGAGAAAGAGTGAAATCTATAAGGAGGAAGAGGTGAAAAGAGTCGCTATTTTGATGCTATTTGGAGCTTTGTTCATGTCCTGCACTGGAGATCGGGGGCCGGTGGGACCACAGGGCCCGTCGGGGCCACAGGGTCCTTCAGGAGCCACGATAATCTATGTGACGGGTGTTATATCTGCTGGAGACTATGACCAAGATGGATGGATTGACATTGACGATCAAGCCATCCGAGATAGTGCAGTTACGCAAGTGTACCTCTCACCAGATAAGGAGCAATACACGTGGGTGCCTTCTGACTTCCAACTTGCTCCAGGTCATATCTATATTGAAGACAGCTTACAAGATTATTTGGACTGGGATTACATGATTTTGATTATCCCAGATGCTGGTGAGTAGTCTCCGATCGCGAACATGTTTTTTCGTTTTGTTGGGTCTTGTTTTTAGCTTGTCGAAGATGTGACCCGACAGGAAGCTAGGTGTAAGATCACACCTGCACGCCAGTGTGCATTTTGAGCCTTAATGGACAAGACTTTGCACAACATGTGAAAGCTATTTAGAGCCATAGGTCGGGTTCCGAGTCCGCTTTAGGCGGACGAGAAACCCGACACTTTTCAGATAGAAAGGCCAACCTTGATAACCGCTATCGGCAACCCCGTATATGATTACATTAAAACTCAGAAGGTGCAAACCGAGGGGCGCATCCTCTCCGGATGTTCCACCAACGCTGCGTTAGCGCTGGCTAAGCTGGGCAAACAAGTTCGGCTCATTGGTGCTGTAGGGGATGACTATAAAGAGAAGTTCATCACGGACCTGTCCCGTTTTGGCATTGAGCATAAAATTATTCCGTCCAAACAAACGGGTGGCTTCTCGCTGGTGTACTATGATGATTTCGGCAACCGCACGCTCAGCTTGTTGGGTCGAGCTGCTAACATTGGAAGTCTCGATCCTTCTCTCTACAACAGCTCGAAAGCGGTGCTGATCGGCCCTATCCTCGGCGAGGTATCGTTTGAGACCATCAGAGAAATCAGAAAAGATTTCGACGGTCTTTTCTTCTGCGATCCGCAGGGGCTCCTCCGTGGCGCTGATGATAACGGCCGAATCTATCACGAAAAGGTGGATGGTATTGAAGAGGTCATCAGCCAATTCGATATTGTCAAACCAAATGAGCTTGAAGGGGAAATCCTAACCGCCATCAACTGCCGTGACAATCCCTACGAGGCGGCCCGGATCATCAAGTCGTGGGGGCCGAAGATTGTCATTATCACGCTGGCGGAACTTGGCTCGCTTGTCTATGACGGCCATGAGTTCATTGATATTGCACCATACGAAGTTGATCTGGTTGACGCCACTGGCTCCGGCGATGTTTACATGGCGGGATTCACCTTCGAGTATCTCAAGACCGGCGGCGACCTTAGGCGTGCGGGATGCTTTGCCTCGGCAACGTCATCAATTATGATCGAATATGTTGGTCCGGATTTTCCCATGAACGAGCAGATGGTCCGTATGCGTCAGGAAAGGCTTCTGAGCATGCGCGACTTCAAACTGGCTGTGACAGTTAATCAATAGGGTAGGAACCGTTTTCTATTTCAATACGAGTTGAGGGCTGGAAGTTTCCTTTGAATGTCCGGCAGGAGCCGTTGGTCCAGGTGTCGCGATTAGTAAGACAAGCGCAGTTGCAGTTACTACCATCAGTACCTACATGAACAATTAATGCGAAAGGTATTGCCTGGCGCGTTGGTGGCCGGTTTTTGGTTGACACCTTCTCAGTATAGTCTATATTGCTTATGGAGCTTAGTGTGGAAACTGAAACAGCACTCATAATATTACTGGGGATTCTGGTTGTCATCCTGACTTATTTCCTTATCACAAGGATAAGAAAGGATAAGAAGCAGACGACAGCCATTCGGCAAATGAATCTGTCCGAGTTCTCGAGCTTTCTCAGGACGAACAGCTTGGATGGAACCATCCAGAGTGTGGCCAGTAAGGTTTCTGAGCTATTGAAGAAATCGTTCGGGTGTGAAGTGATTATCTTCTTGAGAAAGAAGCGTCACTTTTTGGAGCTCAACTACTTTTATGGACTCCGGGGTTTCGACCGGAACGACTTTCGCCTTGATTATCGCTGGCAACTTGCCCAACGGCTGAAAGCGGATTTCTTGCCGCGAAGATTCGAACAATTGAAGGATCTCTTGCCCAGCCAATTCAACCGACGCCTTAATGAATTGCATGTTGATCTCTACTTCCCAATTTTCTGGCGCGACAATCTTTACGGTCTGTACTTTATCCGCAGCACAATCGAAACTAACTCGCCGTCATTTAATCTACTTATCGCCGGGTTGGCCCAGTCGTTGTCGGCTGCTTACCATATCAAATGGCATGAGTCACGTTACGAGTCTCTCCAGAAGCAATTGGATGACGTCAAGACTTTAAGTCGCAAGGAAGCCAGGGTAAGTCAGCGCCTCCAGACCAATATTCTGAAACTTGTGCGGCACCACAACTCGGAGACGATTGTCCCCAAGTTGATAGGTTCCCTCAAGAAGGATCTCGGGATCAGTCGGGTTGCCTATCTGTATCAGGATAGGCACCATGAGAAATCACCGCTGATCTTTCAGGAGGGCGTGAACCGTACCCTTGAGGCGCCCAATCCGGAAGCTTTTCATGCGATCTTGAAATTGGTTGCCACCGGAAGTTCATTGGCGATCGATGAACTAGCCAAAAGAGACGGGCGGTTGAAGAATTGGACAAGGGACTTAAATGATAAGGGGTTGAAGTTCGTGACGGCTTTGCCGTTGTCTTACGAGCGAGCCGGGGTGTTGGCTTTCAGCGGGGAAGCATTGCCGGTAATTAACAAGCAGCTTCAAGTATTAAAACCACACATCTCACATTTGATTGACAACGCTGAATCATATGAACGCCTGGAGGAGATGTCAAACACCGATAGCCTGACGAGTCTGGCCAACCAGCGTTACTTCTCAAAACGGCTCGAAGAGGAAATCAGCCGAGCCAAACGATACAGCCGAAAACTGGCGTTGATTTTCTTTGATGTGGACGCCTTAAAGACGACTAACGATAAGTACGGCCATCTAGCTGGTGATGAAATTTTGAGACAGGTTGGACAGATACTGAGAAAAACAACTCGAGCAATAGATATCGTGGCCCGTTATGGGGGCGATGAGTTCTGTATTATCATGCCCGAATCGGATGTCACGACTTGCGTCAAGTTCATGGAGCGGCTGAAGGGGGAGGTTGCCGGCTGGGAATTCGCTATTGACGGCGTGCCCGATCGCATCCAATGCACCATATCGCAGGGAGGCGCAGTGTTCCCTAATCACGCCAATGATCCTAAGCAGCTTATCTATGCCGCTGACATGGCCTTGTTAAAGGCAAAGGAGGCCGGACGCAACACCTCCCTTTTGTACTCTCCAGCCAATTAGATCAGTTTGCTCTATGTTTTCAAACCGGCAGCGTTTTTGTCTTTACAGGCGTTACAACTATTCCTATATTGGTTATAAATGAAATCCGGAAAGTTGCCGATTTTATTATAAGCCCTTTTGGGAAAGAGACTTAGATTATGAACAAGTATTATGGCTGGCTTACAACACGCTATACGCTGACGGTCGCGGCGGTGATGGTCGCGGTTAGCTGTTGTTTTGCCCAAGAGTACAAGATAGGACCGGAGGATGTGTTGGAGATCAATTTTTGGCAGGATCCCAGTCTGAACTCGGTTGTTCGTGTCGGACAGGACGGGAAAATAGCCCTTGATATTGTTGGACAGATGCAAGCCGCCGACAAAACAACCTCTCAGTTGGAAACTGACATCGTTCGGCAAATCTCCCGTCTGAACAAGAAGGTCTCTCAGGCCGTGGTCAGGGTGACAGAGTATAACTACCAGTACGTGTTCGTCTCCGGTCAAGTAAATGACCCGGGCAAAAAAACGTTTGAAAGAATCCCTGACTTATGGACTGTAATTAATGAAGCTGGAGGGATCACAGAAATCGGGGATCTCAGCCGGGTTACCATAATCCGGGGTGGAGACGAGGCCGGCAAGGTTGAAATCGTTAATGTGGCGGAGGCGATTGCCAGTGGTCAACTGAACCGGTTACCAAAGATAGGGCGGCAGGATACCATTGAGATTCCCAGGACTCCAGTAGGTCTGCCTTCAGGCGAACTGGCACAACAGGTTAAAAGAAAGAATTTGATTTACATAATAGGTGCCGTAAATAGTCCGGGTCCAATTCAGTTTGAGGAAAACACGGATATTCTTGAGGCCTTGGCGTTAGCGGGCGGTCCCACGAATAATGCCGACCTGAAGAAAGTGAAGGTTATCACTAAAGACGGCTACTATGCCCAAGCTATGCAATTCAATCTTAAAAAATATTCCGAAACCGGGGCGCTGGCCCGGTATGTAATGCGCAAAGAAGATACTTTTGTTATTCCGGAGAGAGGCCATGGTTTTCTTGGTTTCAATTTGGGGACGGCGGCTACCTTAATTGGCATAGTGTCATCGGTAATCTTGATAAATGACCGTCTGTAAGGATAAAACCTAACTGCGAGAAGAACCTGGTGGAGACAGTGTCGAAGGAAAGAACTATTGATCTTAAAGAAATAATGGCTGTTGTCCGCGCGCGGAAATGGTTGTTGATACTGCCGCTCATAATAGTTACCGGTATGGCTTGCGGCAGTTCCTATCTATTGAAGCCAAAATATCAATCTTCAACCATAATCTGGATAGATCGACCTTCCAATGTATCGCGTGAACTCATTAACCTTATCGGTATGCCGCGGGCAGTGGGAGAGAGTAGGGAACAACAGCACCGGCGAGTGCAGGCCTTGCAAAACGAGATTACATCACAGACCTATTTGTATCAACTCATTCGTGACCTGAACTTGGATAATGATCCGGCTCTCACCCGCAAGGCCGCCAAGATGCGCGAAGAGAACCCCGAAGTCAGTCTTGACCAACTCAAGTACCAATTGTTGCAGGACAAGCTGCAAAAACAGATCAGTGTGGCGTTTGTGGGAACTGACCACATAAAGCTAACCGTGGAGTCATATGATCCCATTCTGGCCCGCGACATGGTGGCTCGCTTGACTGAGATTATGGAACAGGAGAAGAGCAAATACGAACTGGAAAAGATTCTTGACAACCAATCCTTTGCAGACGTGCAACTTCAAAAAACGGAATTCTATTATCAGCAAGCTATCGACTCGCTGACCGCTGCTCAGACCACGCTAACCAAACTTCAACTGCCAGAAAATATCTCCTCAGAAAGTAACCGACGGGATATTCTCTCCGACATTGACAAGACCCAACTGGAGATCGGCGATTATAACGATGAACGAGGGAAAATTCTCTCGAAGCTGGTCGAATTCGACCTTGGCAAAGCCCGTATCAAATACCCGGACACCATCATCGAGCTACGAACTGAGATTGACAGTCAGATAGTGACGGTTGCTTCAATGATGGAAAAGTATGCCTGGAATGAACGGAATATCGTAAATGTGAATATCCGACTCAACGATAACATTAAGTACCTTGAGCAAGAATTGGACAAGGCGGTCGATGTAGAATTCGCTTCCTATCCGGAGAACCAGCGTCAGCTATTGAAACGGTATTATATTGTAAAAGAAAATCTTGACATACTCAACTCCAAGCAAAACCAACTGCAATTGGCTCTGGATCGGATTGATGAGCGCAACAACCAATTGCCCAAGCTGCAATCGAAAATAGCAGAGCTGCAACGTAAGGTTGACGATGCCCGCAAATATCGCGACGCTTTCCGCTCCGAAGAAACTACCGTGGGCATTCTTTCTGAGCGCTCTAAGGAACGAACGAAATACAAAATCATTGAGCCAGCCAGAATACCACTAGTGCCGTTTTGGCCTGATCGAAGGAAGATTATTGCGATGGGGGTTCTGCTTGGTTTGATGATTGGTGGGGCAACGATGTTTCTGGCGGAATTATTTGACCACTCTTTCAAGAAGGTCGAGGATGTCGAGCGACAACTGCAATTGCCGGTCCTGGCGGCAATTCCAAGAATAGAACGATTATCAATTCGCAGGTAAGACTATGGAAACGTATCGCTTAAAAAGCAAACTCGTTGAGAATGACAGGGAGTTCGTTATCCAGACAATCAACGATGCCAATCTGGGCGCTATTTCCTCTACGGTTTATGTCGATCACGAGGAGACTGAGAATATCAGTTATCCCTTACCGCTGGGAATTGACGCTGAGGAAGTATTGTCTCTGGTTAAGCTTACACACGGAGAAAAGAAAAAAGAGCTTGAAACTCTGCTGGAAACGTATCACAAGGTAATAGCTGGCGGTAACGCAGAAATAATGTACCATCTGGGTACCGCTTTTTTTTACAAGCGCTTTTATCGCGAGGCAAAAGAGTTGTTTCAGACAGCTGTAACGCTCAATCCGGAACTCCATCAAGCTTACAGCTATCTTGGTATGACCCAACTGGCTCTGAACTTGCCGGACAAAGCGATTGAATCTTGCACTACCGCTGTGCAAAAACGACCGGGATATGCCGACTACCACAACAGTCTGGGAGAAGCTCTACTGACCAACCACTCAAGTCAGCAGGCCATCAGGGAATTTGAAGAAGCCATTCGCATCAATCTATACTATAGTGATGCCTATCTTAATCTTGGACTGGGGCTTGTTTTAAATGTGCTCGACAAGGGAGATAAGGCTGCCATGACCAGGGTTTCAAAACAGGCGACCGACTATTTCAAAAAGGCTTCTTTAACATATCCCGACTACGATGCTGCCATTTTTAATGAGGGGCTGGAAGCCCTCCGCAACGGCGGCCTTAAACACGCCTTTTCCCTATTTCAAAATGCTCGCGAAACCAAAAAGGAAAAGCACCGCCAGGAATTTGCCTCTTTCTACCTCAAATTCGCCATCCACCCAGACTTGATGTCCGAGGAGGTAGTCAACGACCGTATTCTTTTTTTGGAGGCAGAAATTGAGAAGAATCCCACCTACGTTGACCTCAGAGCGGAGCTGGGACGCTGTCTTTTGGAGCGGGCGAAGTTTTCATGGCAAAGAGGGGTAGAACAGTACGGAAAAACGGTAGAGATAAACCCTTCTCTTTCCAGGGCGCGTTATTGTTTTGACGAAGCGGAAAAGGAATACGAGAACATCTGTGCCGTGCTGAGCAAAGTTGTTGAAAAGAGCTAAGACAGAATGCCGCGTCATACAGTCTCAATAGTCGACCTTTATAGCCCGGAGCTGCCGTTTGTAACTGAGTTTCTACGCTTACTGCACAAAGTGCGGGGCGCCAAAACCGACGGTGAGCTAAAGACGCTCTTGTTTACATCGGCCATGATCTCCGAGGGCAAGTCAACGGTATGCTCCTTTCTTGGCATTACTGCCGCTCTGCAGAAGGGCATGAGAACACTGGTTGTTGATTGTGACCTGCGACGCCCGGCCATTCACAAGTTTTTCGCTTCGGAAATCGATCCCGGCCTGAGTGACATACTAATCGAAGGGTATAGCCCTAAAGATGCTACCAAGAAAACCGGTATCGATAAACTTGACATCATTACGGCTGGTAAGAAGATTCCTCTTCCCACCGAGGTCTTTGATGCTGAGGCTATTGGCCATTTGCTTGACGAGATGAAGTTCTACTACGACTTGATTTTAGTCGACTGCGCTCCCTTGTTGCCTGTCTCCGACCCGATGCTGCTCGCCCCTAAAATGGACGGTATAGTACTGGTCGTTAAGGCGGGTACTACTCAAAGTGAGATTGTGAGCCGGGCAGTGGAGATACTCGAATCGGACAGAGACAAGATTCTCGGCGTGGTGCTTAATAACATGAACAACACTCTGCCATATTACTACGACTACAACTACTACGGTTATGAGTATGGGGAACTTCCCAGGAAAAAACTAAAGCCTACCGTCAAAAAAAACAAGAAACGCAGTAAGAAAAACTCCAACCGAACTACAACAAGTAGTCTCATGAAAGATAGTCTAACCCGGCCTACATAAGACAGGTTTGGGAGTCACATGGTCGATTCACTTAATCTCCTCACTGTGGACCTTGAGGAGTGGTTCGTGGTTGAGATCCTATCCGATCGTTTCGCCTTTAACGAATGGGATAGCTTGCCCTCGACAGTGGTCAAAAACAGTCGCCGACTCCTCGCTTTATTCAGAAAAAAGAACGTAACGGCCACTTGGTTTGTTCTCGGCTGGTGTGCCAAAAAATATCCGCAGTTGTTACAGGAAATAGCTGACGAGGGGCATGAGATTGCCTGCCACAGCTACAGCCATACTCGCGTTGATCGGATGGACCCCGATTCCTTCCGAAAAGATACCCAAATGGCGATGGATGCCATTATCAAGGCTATTGGCAACAGGCCGTTTGGGTACCGGGCTCCATGTTGGTCGATAAACGCCGATATACCGTGGGCGTTTGAGGTGTTGGCTGAGCTCGATTTTGAATACGATAGCTCAATTTTTCCTATCAAACACGATATCTATGGTATGCCTAACGGCCCACGCCGCCTGTTCAAGATGCATTTTGATAACGGTCGTTCGCTCTATGAGATTCCGGCTTCGACCTATCGAATTATGAACCGAAATATACCCATTGCCGGAGGTGGCTTTTTCCGGCATGCTCCGTACTGGTATTCTCGACGGATGGTCAGTAAACTTAACCAGCAAGGGCAGGCGGCGGTGGTCTATATCCATCCTTGGGAAATCGATTCCGACCCTCCCCATATTCGAGGCCTTTCTTTTCTTCAAAGATTACGCACGTACGGCTCTACCTCCATATTGTATTCCAAACTTGAAAAATTGCTGGGCGATTTTAGATTTACTACCATATCTAACTACTTGCTTCTGAACAAAAAAAGGCGAATCGGTTTTCGTTAGAACCGAGCCTTGTAAATCGGGTTCCGAATCCGCCATAGGCGGATGAGAAACTCGACAACATCTTCTTGTTAGCTCGATGTTCTACTGGACATTGTAGTGATATGATAGTCCATTGATCTTGCATGTTCCCAACCACGTGTTGTTTGAAAGAATGGCAGGACATGAAACTATGATATTTTGACGACCAAATCTATTTCTCAGAGCCTCCCGCACGAATTCTGTAACTCGTTTTTCGTTCAAGTTCGCTAGTGTGATGTCCCAGAAATACATGCTAATAAAAAAAGCAGCAAACTAAATCGTGGCATGGGCATCTTGCCCATGATTCACGGGCATGATGCCCGTGCTACTGCAAAAGAATATGTGAACATATATTTGGGACGCAACACTAGCCCTTTATTTCTGCCAAGGCTTGGCAGATTGATTTGGCAAACATTTGGGACAGTTAGCACTGGCATCTCAACTTGAATACTTTAGTGTGAACGACCTAACCATTGATTATGAAGAATAAACTCCCCATCAAGAGGTTTTTGCATAACGCCACTCAAAGCCGGAATTATTCCTTGACTATGGCTGTATAAGTATAGAATATACTTGATGGGTAATGATATTTCTAAACTGAGGAGGACTTTATGAAAAGGTTAATCTTAATTTGCCTGGTATTCGCGTTATTCGTGCCAAATCTTTACGCTAAGAGGAAGACAGAGAAAGCCGGAAGTGTGAAAGACTTGGTTTATACTGACAAGAAGTACGACTTCAAGTTCACTATTGACAAGGTTTGGAAGTGCAAGCTCAGACCTAACAAAGGGAATTACCGGATGGTGCTGACCCAGAAAAACTACGAAATTCCACCCGATTATATGGATGCCCCCGGCTTTACCTACGTGCCGAGACTCGTGGTCTACGTTGACACAACCAGCATGGACGTGTTTGCTTTTTTAGATTCTCTAAGAAGCGAGAAGTACTCATCGGGCCAAAAAAAGGATATACTCAAAGAGTTTGAAATTCTCAACGAGCAGGCGGTAGAGGAAGGAACCGAGCGCCAGAAAACTGTTACCAGACAGCGGAGAACAATTACCATTGGTGGGGGAAAAGCAGTTCTTTGGGAAGGACAAGCTCAATACGTAAAGTATGTCAGCACTTCGGCTTCCTCAATAGGCGGCAAGAGGGTTTATGGCGCATATGGGGGTGGTGTCGTAGCAGTGAAGAAGGGTAACACTATCGTTCTTTTTCACGTGATGAGCGAGTGGGACTTCTTTGCTTCGGTAAAGAAAGATTTTATGGTTATGGTAAACAGCTTCCAGTGGGGAGGGGCACAAAAGGGAAAAGAGGAGAAAAAGTAGAGCCGGTTTGAGCAACCTTTTGATGGCTGTCCCCCATCTAATTGCTTGGGTACTGTGATTTACGTGTGTGGGAAGTGAAAAACTTGACGGAGGATCTATGTGGGTGCTGAGGGCGATTCTGATTGCATTGCTCGTTGTGATAGTGGTAGCTTTTGCATTACACAATGTCGGTGTGGGTCAAGAAGTTTCGGTTAACTTGATTTGGGTGAAATACGTCGACGTCCCGCTGATAACGGTGGTGTTCTGGTCGTTTGCAGCGGGAGTTGTGGTATCGCTGCTGGTATTCATCTCGGTGTATATCAAGTTGTCGGTCCAGCTTCGCTCAGCGAGGAAGCAGATTCGTGCCCTTGAAGGCGAAGTCACTGTGCTCCGCAATCGACCTATCGAGGAATCGGCTGACTTACTTAAAGAGTCAGCAGAACAAAAGCGACTAGTGAAATCACCTTTTGGAGAGGGTGAAGAGACATGACTGAATACCTCTTAGTTTTCCTCGTACTGCTGTTTGGATCAGTCGCTTTCTACCTGGGGTACGAGCGATACCTGAATAAGTCCGTGAAGTCAGCTTCCTCGCTCTATATTGAGGCTCTCCAGGATCTTCTTGATGGAAAGGAAGTGGCTGCCTTCAGTAAACTTCGACAGGTGGTGGCGGAGGATTCAAGTAATATCGATGCTTACCTGCGGTTAGGGCAAATCCTGCGCAAGAACAAAAAGCCGGAGCGCGCTCTTCAGGTGCATAAGGATCTCACCCTCCGCGGTAGCCTGGCGGCTGCCGACAAGGCGAATATACTACGCCAGTTGGTGTTGGACTACAAGGATCTCAAGAATTATGACATGGCTGAGGCAGCTTTAAAGGAATTGATTTCGTTTCAACCTCGTGATCTTTGGGCACATGTCAATCTCCTTCAAATCCAAAAGGATGCTGGAAAATGGGAGGAAGCGTACGATGCGGCGACGACGATCCTAAAGCTTGAGTCGAACAAATCGAAAAAGCCGCTGGCTGTTTTCAAGTACCATCAGGGTGAACAGCTTTACAGGCAGAAAGATTACCACAAAGCGAGAGTTCTATTAAAAGAAGCCATTGGGTTGGATCCGTCCTTTGTGCCCGCCTTCCTGACCATTGGTGATTCCTACTATGAAGAGAAGCGGTATGAGGATGCCGTCAATTTCTGGAAGAAGCTTATTCAGGCGGTACCCAACCAGGGACATCAGGTGATTGCTCGCCTAAAAAAGACACTTTTTGATCTTGGTCGTTTTGGGGATATAGCTCAAATATGTGAGGATATTCTCAAACACTCGCCGAAAAACCGTGAAGCACGTATCACCTTGGCGGAGTTCTTAGAGAAAAAGGGTGAACTGGAGGCCGCGGAGGAAATCTTTACCCAGATAGTAGATGACTCCCCTGAGGATTTGAAAGCAATTATGGAATTGATTCACATTTATCTCGAACGGGGGGACAGAAAGAAAATCAATGAACTCTTCCGGGTTTTGGAACAAAGAAGAGAAAAACACCAGAACGGTCTGCGGGATAACACGGTTGAAGCCGGGCTGATCGGTATTTCGTGACGAACCAATAATTCGTCTTTTTCGTTGGCATGAGAACAATCTTGCTTTTCACATATGTTGTCGTGGTCGTGACGTTTTCGGTGCCCGCTCAAGCTGACAACATCTATTCGCTGATTGTTAAGGGAGATTTGAAAGCAGCGAGCGATATGCTCTCGAGCGCCTCCACTGCTTCTTTGCGAGACGGCAACCGTCTTTTCTACTCGAGTCTTTTGGAGCCAAGCGCCGACAAGTCAGCACAACTGATGGAAGCGGCTCTGAATGCGGCGGTGGCGGCAACCTATCGAGAGGAAATTTATTATCGCCTGGCTCAATACTATTTTTTACAGGGTGACCTGAGAAAACTGGAACGGATAGTGAACGACTATCGTGCCTTGTGGGAGATGGGCAAGTATCGGGGCGAGATGCTTCGCTTCTCTATCCTTGTCGACCAGTTGGCGCAGGCGTATGAATCTGCTATCCGCCAGGCTGACCGCTATCTGTTGGAGTATGCCGAGGGCGATCCGGTGCAGTGGGGAATAATTGACAAGGCCAGAGTCATGTTGCTTTTCCATAAGTACATCGGGGCTGAGAAGCTACTGCGAAAACTGTCCCGTGATAAGTCCGGCCCCGGTGTTCCCCAAGCATTGTACCTGCTGGCAGGGGATGCTATCAAGGATAAGAGAACTGACGATGCCGTGTTTTATTACAATATTCTGCGCGAGGGGTACCCCTCTGCGGTCGGGCTGGATGCCTTGGTAGAAAAGATGGCAACTATGTCATCCCCTGACGATGCCGACGATGCTGCGGCAGAAAAACTCACGGGAACCTACTATTCTGTCCAGGTAGGGGTATTTTCACAAGAGGATAATGCTAAGCGACAGGCTGATATCTTTTCGAAGTACGATCAAAAGGTTGACATTAAAACGAAAACAATCTCCAACGTGAAATATCGAGTAGTGTATGTCGGGCGTTTTCAGAGTTATGATGCAGCCTTCAAGTTCAAAAAAATGCTGGAAGCGAGTCATAACGAGGTTTTCCAGGTTGTGGCGCGATGAGCAAATCCGATAAGGACGGTTTGTCGTTTACCCCCTTAATGCGCCAATACAACGCCATCAAAGAAAAGCATCCCGACAAAATTCTATTCTTTCGCATGGGGGATTTCTATGAGATGTTCGGCGACGATGCCGTCAAGGCGGCTCCCATACTGGGAATAGCTTTGACATCTCGATCACACGGCGCAACTGAACGGATTCCTTTAGCGGGTGTACCCTACCATTCTGTCGACAAATACCTGGCCAAGCTATTAGCGCATGGCGAGAAGGTGGTCGTTGTGGAACAGGTCGAAGATCCTAAAACGGCCAAGGGGATCGTCAAGCGGGAAATCGTGGAGATCCTGACTCCTGGCACTGCAACCATTGAAACACCCGACACCGATCATAGTTCAGTGTGGCTGGCCGCTATATGTGAACGGAAGAATAGATCAATGGGTCTGGCGGCACTTGATTTATCCACCGGCTCTTTTTTGGTGGATGAAGGCCCCACCGATGAGATCATTGAGCGACTGAAAGTGCTGGAACCGTCGGAGATACTTTACCCTGCCGAACAAGACAAAGAGGCAATCGCGCAGACGCTGAGCTTCGCCAACGACAGGGTTCAAATAACCCCCTTTGAGGAATGGAACTTCGACTTTAAAACAGCTGAGCGGGACCTCAACGAACATTTCGGCACCAGCACTTTAGACGGTTTCGGCGTGACTGGTAATCGTCTGGCAGTAGCGGCAGCAGGAGCTGTTTTTCGTTATCTTCGGGAGAACCATCGCGATCGGCTGGCGCATATCAACAAGCTGACCAGGTTCGACAAAGAAGGATTCATGACGCTCGACTACAGCACAGTCCGCAACTTAGAGCTGCTGAAAAACATCGCCACCGGCGCTGAACAACACTCCCTCTTTTCTGTCATAAATCTGTGCCATACGACAGCCGGCGCCCGACGCCTGCAAAACGCACTGCTGCGACCATTCAAAACAAAAGCTAAAATTGAAATCCGCCAATCAGGCGTGGCGGAGTTGGTGAAAAACCGCGAGTTGGCATTTAAGATTCGTCAAGAAACAAAGAAGCTGCCCGATTTGGAGAAGCTCGCTGGGCGGCTCGGTATCGGCAAGCTCAACCCCCGCCAGATGGCAAGCATCAAGGATGCCCTTAT